>CAJXGR010000104.1 GCA_913053665.1 uncultured Spirochaetia bacterium | reverse complement strand
TCGCATTAGCATCACGTTGTAGGGGCGACCCGCCGGGTCGCCCCTACAACGTGATGCTAATGCGACAGATTCTTTAAACCTACTTCATACAAGCAAATATCTCTGAACGTTTATTACCAGGGTTTAAACTGATTAGCTTTTTCGAGATGTTATAAGGAAACGGGAGACCTTCAATGAAAAATAACACGAATCCGTTTCTTGGTACCTTTCATGAAAAATAGTAAGAAGAAAGTTGACTTGATAGGCCATATTTGCTATATTTTAAATAGACCACGGCTTGAAGAGGTTTTTCTTGAAAACTATTAAGACGATCAAAAAAGTTAAGCTACAACATGAATATTATACCCCACAAATTGATTTATCGGAATTCCAGGGCGATAATAATGAACCTTTTGAAGCCTTACGTCTCTGTTATTACACTCTGGAAGGTAGATATCCCAATAGACCTTTACTCATTGAGGCAGACCTCTTTATAGAACTACTGATTAAAGCCTTTCAGGAAAAACTGTTGAAAGACAAACACCGTGAGAAACTTATTGAGGCTCTACAGAACATTTTACCAAGTCCTGAATCCTCCCGTGACCTATTGGGACGGTATACCGGAGATGCTGCCGACAGGGATTTTCAAGAGATGAAAGACCAGGTCAAGGATCAGGAACTCAAATAAAGTGATTGAATATGTAACGGATACTCACCCGCTGATCTGGTTTGTCACGAATAATAAGTCATTGAGTCAGAAAGCAAAAGAGTTGTTCCTGGATAGTAATAATCATATCCACATACCGATTCTTGTAATCATTGAAACGAATTATCTGTATCATAAAGGAAAAATATCGTGTAGTGGAAATGACCTTAAAAGTGATATTGAGTGTTTAGATCATTGGCACCTACAAGACTTTACGATAGAACTTTTTGATTATTGCCTCACTGAATTATCCATTCACGATGCCATGATCTGTGCCTATGCCATCCAAAACAATCTATCAGTCATTACAAAAGATCAGGAGATTGTGAACCATCCAAAGATTCAGTCTGCATGGTAGTTTGATCCTATTTCCTCCGGGCTGATAAAAGAAGCCGGGAAACCTTCATGAGATAGGCTGTGAGAGCCAGTGAGGGGTTTAGATTAAAGGTAATGATCTTCGGCAACAGGTCTTCCCCCTCCTGAACCAGCTTGTCAATGGCCTTGTCCGGCAAAAGATACAGGGGATTCGTATTCTCATCCAATGTTTGAACCCCATACTTGACTCGCTTTGCCATACGGAAGGTGTCAAACAAGGCGTAGAAGAACTCATTTAAATCGCAATGTTCTAAAATCCTGTCTATAAAATAAAACAGTGCGTTGCCTTTTTGATAATTCACTGCTACAGTCTGATAGAAGTCTCTCACAAGTTGATCAGCTTGATTGGACCTGTCTGTTTCTTTTAGATGATCCCATAGATTACGGGCTGATGGGTTTTGTGTAATATTTCCTATACCCAATTTCTCCGTCACCAAAACTTGCTGATCATGAAGATTTAAGGGTTGAAAAGGCAGTTGAAAGCACCGTGATCGGATAGTGGGGAGGATCAAGTCGACCCGTTCCGTGATCAGAATTATGACGTTTTGAGGGGGTGGTTCTTCAATGGCCTTCAGAAAGGTGTTACTGCCTTCTTCCTTCATCCATTCCAGGCCGTTGATGATAAATACTTTCGTCTTGGCCTCCAGGGGTTTCACATAAATCTTTTTAATCAATTGGCGGATGGTTTCCACTGGGATATTATCCAGAATAAGGCTGTCATAAATGGTTTGAGTCAATCTGTATATCTTGTCCAAGTCCTTGAGGTCTTTTGGAGTGAACTCTCTCTGGTCTGCTTTCTGCAACTGGCTTAGTATCTGTTTGTGTTCTGTAATTTTATCCTGAAGGTCACTTTGGGCTTTCTTTTTAGTTTTAATCGATCCCCTCAAAGCGAAGTACTGCGAGGTGTATTGATGGTATAAATCATTCAAGTAAAAGGATATAGCCTTGAGCCATTGGGGGGACAGGGTCTCAGGACGATGATGAAGGAGTCCTTTGATCTTGTTGAACGCATTGTCTGTGTTGACCACGTAGACATCCGGGTGGAGGAAGCGATTGATTTTCCGGCAGGACAGACAATGATCACAGAAGTCGTTCTTTAATTCAAGGCAGTTCAGTGCTTTAGCGAGACTTAATGCCACCGTCATCTTCCCGCATGACTTTGGGCCGTGGAACAACAGGCTTTGGGACAGGTTCTCATGAGTCAGCCCGTTCCTGATGGTGGCGATGGCTAAAGTTTGGCCTAAAATATTATTGAATGACATGAACTCAAGATAATAGAATATTCATGGAAAATCAAGGTAAAATGAAGCTTGGAAATGTTATGGGAGGCTTTATAGAAAACTTGTCATTGATATTGTATTTTATTATTATCTTAGTAAATTATATGATACGAAATCTTGAGGATAAATATTCATGTATAGACAGACAACAATGAGGATTGGTCCCGGGAAAATTACACCAGGTGTCAAGTGGGTTCTGATCGTTACTACGGGATTTTTTGTACTCCAATACTTAACTCCTCTCATTGAAGTTCTTTTTGTCTTAAAACCCTTTAGAGCAGGCTTTATGCCGTGGCAGCCCATATCTTACATGTTTATGCATGAGGGCTTTTTCCATATTCTCTTCAATATGTTTGGCGTTTGGATGTTTGGAACCTACTATGAGCAGCAGTTTGGCACTAAAAACTTTTTAAGCCTTTACTTCATATCGGGGGTAGGAGCAGGTATTATATATCTATTATTTATGCCGTTTGGAGGGTTGCTTGGAGCTTCTGCAGGGGTTTATGCTATTTTTGTTTCTTTTGCCTATTTTTGGCCCAATGCCGAGATTTATTTTTTAGGAATCTTCCCAATCAGGGCAAAATATCTTATCCTCATTATGATGGCTTTTGGCGTGTTATCCAGCATCAGAACTCAAGCGGGTGATAATACAGCTCACTTTGCCCACCTCATGGGGGCAGTCATTGGCTTTCTTTACCTGCAAATCGTGCATAGACGTTATGCAATTTTCGGCTCCTTCTTCCAATTTCTTAGTGACAAGACTGAGCGTGTTTCAACTAAAAGAAAAGAGAAAAAGCAACAGAAAAAAGAGCAGAAAAAGGAGCAGAAGGTGATCTATAAGGATGATTGGGTGAAGGATAAGGTGGATGATCTTTTGGATAAAGTCTCCAGGGATGGCCTGGGCTCACTCACCAGGAAGGAGAAAGAGTTTCTCGATAAGGTGAGCATGGACTACAACAGCAAATCTGATGATTGAGTCTTGCTTTACAATACGTTGTAATTTCTGATAGACATTTCCCCACTTTTTATGTATACTTAATATCCGGTAGTCTTTTTGTCACGACCACTACTATATTTATGAACATCGTGACAGAACAATCTGCAGGCCAGTCCCCCTTAGGGGTTTTATTTTCAATCCCTGGATGGGACGAGGGTGTAGTCCATACAATTTGAGGCCTCCATGGAGAGCGTAGAATGTCCAAAATGTCAAGCCCTGAACCCTCCTGAACGGTCTTTCTGTAAGGATTGCGGCTTCCCCATGGATAGTAAAATGAAGCAGAGGTCTAAATTATGGATACCTATTAGTGTATTCGTCCTGCTGATCGTGATCGCCGCCTCGGCATTGGTCTATGTCGATGTTCAATACCCCGACTATGGACTCACCCATCGCCTGGGTCTTTCGTGGGAGATACTCTCCCAAAAAGACTGGTTAAAGAAATACGGGGACTATCAAAGTCTGTTGGACAAAATTAAGGACAAAGAAAAAGAACTGAAAGCACTCAACAAGAAGATTCACACAAAAGAACAGATATTAATCCGCATGGAAAAGCTGAAGGAAAAGCTAAAAGACCTTGAGAAGAAGCTGTCTTCGCGATAAAGGAAGATTTGCCGCAGAGGCTCTGGATGATATTTTGGAGACCTTTCAGTCTATTAATCAAGAAGTTTGGATTATATGAGATATATTTTATTAATGAGATAAGAGTGTATTGTTCGGTAAAACAGCCGTCATTCTTAGTCCATTATAATACAAATAAATTAGATATGCCAGGTCTCTGTCAAATTATAAGGAGACATAACCCTATGAAAATTGCCTGTATCAGTGATATGCATTTAGGGGCTGAAAAACGCTGCGATGGATTCCATCACGAAGAAGACGTCTTTTTGCACTTCCTGGATTACCTTGAGCACCATTATGACCTGATCGTCCTGAACGGCGATATTTACGATACCCGTAAGAGTAAAGCTTTTCACATCCCTATGGATCAGTTGATGCTGGTTAAAGAACGATATAAACAGCTGTCTGAACGATTCAGTCAGAGTAATTATAAACAAATCGCCGGAAACCATGATTATATCCTTAAAGACTTGGGTTGTCCCACTCACTATAGCGTTCAGGACGAGGATGGTATGGACTATATCTTTACCCACGGCCATCAGTTCGATAAAGTTGAGACGGGAGGAAAGTTCCCTATTGCTGTCACCTGGCTGGTAGGATGGTTGGAACGATTGGGATGGAAGAACGCCGATTCATACCTTGCCTGGGCCCAAGGAATCACTTCATCCTTTTTTCAGAAGACCAATATCGAGACCTTGAGAATGGGTGCTATGGAAATGCTGGCCAAAAGCAATGTAGCGGCTGTTGTTATGGGCCATACTCATGAGACTCCTGTCAGGATGGACATGGGTGACAAGATCTATATGAATTCCGGCTCCTGTTCAAAGAAAAGATTACAATACGTTCATTTAGACACCACTGAGAAAGACTTTCATACTAAAAATTGGTGTCAAACGAACCGATACGGGATTGCCATTGATACCTCGTATCCCGCGTTGCAGACGTGATATAGCCATCATCAGGAGAGTAAAGGACAGTGAGACACTTATTAAGCTATTTTATGGCGGTTTTAGGAATCGCGATATTACCCCTGTTCTTGTTGGAGTCTAATCTATGTACGATCTAATCATTATAGGAAGCGGCCCATCGGGACTGTCCTGTGGATTGGCGGCCCATAAGGCTGGCTTGAACTACCTTATACTGGAAAAAGGCTGTATTACCAACTCTATTTATAATTACCCCATTTCTATGGTGTTCTTCACCACACGAGAGTTGATTGAGATTGGTGATTACCCCCTCACTATTGTGAACGCCAAGCCTACAAGGGAAGAAGCCCTCAGATACTACGCCAGGTTCGTTTCAGACCATGCAATCAAGATCAATACCTACGAAGAAGTTCTAAGTGTTGAAGGACAAAACGGTCATTTTAAAGTCTCCACAAAAATACCCAGCGGCCAGACAAATAAATACGGCACCAAGAAGATTATCTTTGCCACAGGGGTTTTTGATAACCCACAGATGCTAAACGTTCCTGGGGAAGACCTTTCCAAGGTCTCTCATTATTATAAAGAGGCTCACCCCTATGTTGGGAAAAAAGTCCTGGTGGTTGGGGGCCGTAATTCATCGGCTGAATCAGCCTTGGACCTGTATCGTAGTGGTGCAGAGGTCACTCTGGCTGTTCGGGAGGATGCTTTCAGCCATCTAAAGTATTGGGTGAAACCGGATCTCCTCAACAGAATAAAGGAAGGGAGCATTCAATGTCATTATCGATGTCTGGTAAAAGAGATACGGGATTATGATGTGGACTTAAATATTGAAGATGGGTCAACCCTGACTCTTGAGAATGATTTTGTATTGGCTCTCACAGGATTTAAGCCTAATGGCAAGCTACTTAGAGGTCTGGGTGTTCAAATCCATGATGAGGATCTAAAGCCAGAACATGATCCTGAAACTTTAGAGACCAACGTAGCAGGGGTTTACATTGCCGGGGTGATCACAGCGGGTATGGAATCCAGTTTAGTGTTCATCGAAAACGGCAGGTTTCATGGTGGGAAGATCGTCCCCCATATTATCGAGGCGCTAAACTAGGATATAGAAGAAAGAGTGGTAAACGGTGTACGGTTCAGGGTCTACGGTAAGAATAAGAGATGGGAAGGTGTTTTAGGGTCTGTAAAATAAAAAAGAGACAACCAT
Source organism: uncultured Spirochaetia bacterium (assembly GCA_913053665.1). Lineage (GTDB taxonomy): Bacteria > Spirochaetota > UBA6919 > UBA6919 > UBA6919 > CAJXGR01. Next base: position 3,276 of record CAJXGR010000104.1, on the reverse strand, counting down.
TTGCTCTAATTACTAGGAAAGGCTGTCTCTTTATAAGGAACGCTACAGGTTTTAGTTCGACGAGACGGTGAAAAGGATTAGTCTTTTTTGTCAGTAGCTAAAAAGAAAAGGAAAGTTTATTTGGCATAGTCTGTATGGACGGATAGAAGGTCTGAAGAACAAAAGACATACTGATCCCTTGCAGTCTTGAGGAACTTATACTTAATATTATGAAAGAAATTGGGCAATTAAGACGGAGGTTTTCATGAAGTTTAACACAAGAAAAGAGGGGGATATACTGATCATTGAGCTAGAAGGCCGTTTGGATGTGAATATATCTCTGGAACTGGAGAAAGAGGTGAACCGTCTCATTGATGAGGGAGAAGAATGTCTACTATTTGATTTGGCTAAATTACAATATTTGTTCAGTTCAGGGCTTAGGGTTTTTGTGGCGACCATGAGGCGGCTCAATGGAATCAATGGGAGTATGAAAATGGCAAACATGAGTCATTCAGTGAAAACGGTGTTTAGTGTGGTGGGTCTTGACGATTTATTCAGCAACCACGACTCGGTGGATGACGCGTTAAAGGCCTTTCAGGAATCTGTATAAACTATCAATGGCTGGGAATAAAGTATGAATAAGAAAAAGATTAAAGCTACCAAGCATATGTACTGTTCCAGATGCGATAAAATGATCTTCCCCAATACAGATATCATTGTAGAACAAGACGACGAGGGAAATGAGATTCATTATTATTGTATGGTCTGCGGAAAAGGCTATCCCATAAGTCGGCTGACCAAGTACTGATCCCTCCCACAGGACATTAGGTGAAAAAAGACGGTGTCGACACCTTGTGATTACAAAAAGGCGAATGGTCTTTTTGTAGTTCAAATTTATAACCCTATTATTAAAAATATCAATGGTCTTCTGTAAACAAATTCTACAGAGGGAAGCTAAGTAAAAAAAGGGTAGATAGTAACTCCATTATAAATGAATAGAATAAAACCTTTAAGTTTGGAAACCTTTTATGGATCAAGGAAAAATCAATTTAGATCATGTGAAGGCAGATGCCAAAAGGAACTGTGAGAAGAACGGCCATTTTATGGGAGATTGGGCAGATTATGGCTGGTCCTATATATCTGCTTGCAGGAAATGTGGGTATCAAGTCACAGTCAATGGAATCCCTGGGCTCAAGATGGATTTGATTAGTGGACGGGCCATCCAACGCCCATGCAAGCGATAACCGTTTGCCACCAGTATTTTTATCGATAATGACAGATCAACATATTAAACAGCAGGAGTTTAAAAAATGTCCAGGACTAAAAGAATACTTTCCACACTAGGGATCATCATTCTTCTTACTTTGGCTCTCACCCTTAATTTCTTCCTTCAGATCGATTACTTCCATGAGATAGGCTTTGTTCTGGGATTAGCTGTGATCTCCATCGCTTTGTTGGACATCTCAAAGGTGGTGAGTGAGACCTTGTTTTTCCGACTGAGACAGAAATCCACACGAATTATTTTGGCAGGCTTTTCCCTTATCCTTATCCTGATCAGTGCCTACACCACTTTTAGCTATCGCCAATGGCATTCTTTTCAGGCTCATCAGAAGGCTGAAGTGAAACAAAGTGAGAATACTTTATACAACACGCGTATTAAAGAGAAAAAGGAACGATTAAACACTCAGCTTAGTGGATTAGATGGGCAAATCAAAACGAAGGAGTCTTTAATCATCTCTCTAAAGGACGATCAAGAGGGTAAATGGCTGAGACATAGGTACAATAAAGAAATAGATCGATTAAGCCGTCAAAAAGCCCCTCTGATTATGGAGTTAAACAAACTGGATCAACAGGTCACCCGTCCAAAGGATGATATAACCTTTCATCAGGCTTTAACCCATACCTTTGGCGTTTCAGGCCTGGGTCTTGAGTCGGTTACCAATATAGTGATCGCTCTGACAGTGGAAGGCATCATTCTATTTCTTTGTTTCTCGTTCAGTCACCTTTATAGGTCAAGTTCAACCATGAGTGGAGAAGGTACTTCCCTGGTGGATCAAGACGAACACCTGTCCAACAAGTCGGATCAGCCCATTGACTTGAGGTCGATACGGGAGGATTTCAGGGAAAACCGAGGGAACAAACCCCCTAAAATGAGAGCGGGATAAATATACTGACCTGATTACAAACTGCCAGCCGTAGGGGCGGGGTCACCCCTACGGCTTTATACCAGACAATTCTAAACTTTTTAGTATACTAATGGATGTCAGGAACAAGTTAAAATGGCTCACCCTTTGTCGAACTGAAAAGTCTGACTTACAGGCTTTTTCAGCGAAAATCCATTCCTCTGTAGGTCGAGCTTCCTGGCTCGACAGATGCAAAAATAGACAATTCCTTAATTGACTAAATAGCCATTCTATATTACCTTAATTACTATGCTCAAAGAAAAAGTACAGGCTATTCAAGACACTGAACCTATCGTATTGGATTTTAAAGGAATTATCGATCTTGAAGACGATGATAAATTATTTGACTTTTGCTTACAAAATAGAGAACTTAGGATAGAACGGACTCAGGAGGGGAGACTCATCATCATGTTACCTGTTGGTGGAGAAGGTGGAATTAGGGAAAGTACTTTAAACTTACATGTTGCTTATTGGAATAAAACAAATAAGTTGGGAAAAGTATTTAGCTCTAGTGGTGGTTTTATCCTAGGAAATAGGGCTATGCGAGCACCTGATGTGTCCTTTATCGAAATCGATCGCTGGAAAGCTATCCCACTCTTAAAACGTAAAAAGTTTGCACCAATATGTCCTGATTTTGTGGTTGAACTTAGATCAGAAAGTGATAACTTAAATAAACTCAAAGAAAAAATGACTGAATGGATGGCAAATGGTTGCAGATTAGCCTGGTTAATCGATCCACTGGAAGAGAAGGCTTATATATATAGACCCAATAAGGAAATAGAGGAAATATCGTCCTTTAATGAAAAACTTTCAGGTGAAAATGTACTCCCGGGCTTTGAATTGGACTTATCCGAACTCCGAGAAGAGGAATAAAGGTTCTGTTGAACTGATCCCTAAAAAAGTCCTTGTTTTATAAACTTTTTTAACTATCTTTATCCAACAGCAAAAGAGAATACACTTTTATTCTGTTGACCACCCTGAAAGAAAACCAGATCCTGAAAAGGCGTCTGGATCTCTTAAGCAAAAAGCCAACCTTCACCAAGTCGGATAAAACTTTCTATTCCCTGATCAGTCAACTCTCAAAAAAGGCTCAAGAGTATTTCACTCTTGTCAG
>CAJXGR010000103.1 GCA_913053665.1 uncultured Spirochaetia bacterium | reverse complement strand
CAACGGCTTTAAGGGAATTAGCCCAAGCCATTAGAATTGACCCTGGCAATGCCTTAGCCTATGAATTCAGAGGCGTGATCTACAACAAAAAGCAAATGTATTCATTAGCTCTTAAGAGTTTTCGCCAATCCTTAGCACTGAACAATAAAAGCCCCCGACTTTACTATCATAGAGCCAATACTTATATCCGCCTAAATAACTATAAACAAGCCAATAAAAACGCTCAACAAGCCATAGCAATTGACCCAAACTACTTTCAGGCCTACTTTTTACTGGGTTACATTTCTTACAATTATAAAACCTACCAAAAGTCCATCCATTACTTAAACAAGTTTTTTAGACTCAAGCCCACACAGTTCATCTATAAAGCCCATCATTATCGTGGCGTGGCTCATTACAAATTAGGACACTATCACCAGGCCATCCAAGACTTTGATGAAGTTCTCAACATCAGACCAGCCCCCTATGCTTATAATTTCAGAGGCTGGATGAAGTATGAATTAAGAAAGTATCACCAAGCCATCCAGGACGCCACAAAAGCTATTCAATTAGATCCCAACTTCGATTCGGCCTATGACACACGTGGAAGCGCTTATCGCCAGTTAGGACAATACTATCATGCCATAAGAGACTACAACAAAGCGATCAGGATCAATCCCAATGAATCCGCTTATTTCAAGTCACGGGGAACCTTATACAGGAAATTGAATCAAAAAAAGTTGGCTCGACTTGACTTACTCAGAGCGAAAAATCTTAAGGTGAGATAGAAAATAAGATCTTAGGCCATGAATCCCTTTATTTTGCAGGTTGTTTTCAGTAAATTTAGGGCATTCATTGGCGGATCTATCATGCTAAGACCTACAAGCTCTTTGAGCCTCTCGAATAGAGATACTCTTCAAAAGATTGAAACCCTAAAGACTGAGGTTCAATCCTATTATACTCTTTCACCCAGACAATTAATGGATGTCAAGCAAAAGTTTTTTGCCGAGATCCTTTACCACTCTTACCTGGATAGTCCATCTCATATGTCCCTGGAGGAACTTGAAGAGCTTATCTTTAAGGATCGTGTGAACGGGAGCCTGTTATTTTCTGAATATCAAATAATTTATAGAAAGATCAAAGCCCTTTTTTATATTGAAAAAGAAGCCAATAATCCCTCTAACTATCTCACCCTCCAATTCATCCACAAAATATACCTTTTATTGTTCTGGGAAGACGAAACCATTCAAAATGGCTCCTTCGCCTTGCCCTACAGGGATACAATTGCTATAGCAAATGAAGAAACCTTGAACCTGACGCCTTCTCCCATTTCCGAGATTCCAAAACTCCTTGAGAAGCTGATTCACTCTTTCTTGGAGCAAAAGAATGAAGAGTCTATTTTAGTGTTAGCCGCTCGTTTTCAGTATCATTTTATCGAGATTTCTCCCTTTCAGAAAGACAACGAGGAGTTTTCATTTTATCTTTTCCAGTTCCTCATCATGAGTGAAGGCTATCCTCCCATGATTTTCCCCTCTAATCAAAGATCCAAATATCATGAGGCTATCCGATACGCATCACGGGATCAATTTCAATCACTTTATGAAATCGTACTCAATGGGGCCATAACATCCTTAGAACATCTTCTAAAGCTCCTCCAGAGGGCAAAGAATAAATCAGAAACCTCTCCAGGTGGGTATTTTAGCTCCCTGATCAAGGAAATACAAAGCTCTGAAAAAGAAGTCACACGATTTAAAGTCCAAAAAACTGTGGATGAAAAAGGGATCGTTGACACACTCAATGGCATTAGGCAAATATCCGACCATTATTTCCTGGAAAACCCACCGGAAGAACTTACAACTAACTATAAAACAATCCGTATCAGAGACGTGATGTATTCAGTCAGCTTGAGAGATTACTTTGTCAAACATAATATCAAGCCCTTATGGAGATTAAATCCTGATCCCAAAGAACCTTATTATATAGATCTTGTGGATTCTATTTATGAGATTGCATTCCACTCAAAACATTTATACATACCCAATTCTATCTTGTATTTTGGTGTGGTGCCATGCCGTGAGGGAAATCATATATTTTCTGTATTAATATCTACTTACATGGACTTCAAACGAGAGGAACGTTTTCCAAAAAACCTTTCCTTTTTTCGATGTCAAAAGGGTGGGATCCGTTTTAAGGACTGGGATCATGACTCACTTGTACTCTTTTTCGACCAGAGTATGAAGGAGTTTTACGAACAGCTTACTGAAAAACTAAACGAAAGAAAACGGATCCTTAAAAAAGGCTGACACAACGGTTCCCAAAACCTAAATCATGCCTTATGAGTGTATCCCTCGCTGACTCTGTTTTCTTGTACTGAATATATTTGGCTTTCCTCCCGGATCTTTTCCAAGCCATGTAGAGAAGTAGCCGCAAAGAAGTTCTGCCTACCACCCAATAATTCCAGGAATGGCTCTTTCTTCTGGTCGTCCAGATCAAGCAACACGTCATCCAGGAGTAAAATAGTTTTACACGAATGGACCGATTCAATATACTGAGTCATGGCAAGCTTCAGGGTTAAAGCGCCTGCTCTACTCTGACCCTGTGAAGCAAACTTCTTGAAGTCCACTGAGCTGTTCCTTATGGAGAAATCATCTTTATGAGGACCGTAAAGACTTTGCTTGTACTGGATTTCTTTTCCCTCATTCTCCTTAAGCTTCTTTCTGAACTGATCTTTTAAGGAACCGTCCTCATTAATTTTACCTATAGAAGGACGGTAGGATAGATGAAAGTCTTTCATATCAAATCTTAAAGTGCTAAATAGGGATTTTGTAATCTCATTCATTGGCTCAAAAAGCTGTATCCTGGACGATATAAGGTCACTTCCCATCTCAATAAGCTGTTCATCCCATATCTTATACAAATAGCCCTGAGAAAGTGCCCCCCCCATCTTTTTAAGAGCTGAGTTTCTTTGTTTCACCACTTTATGATAGTTCTGAAGCTGTTCCAAATAACGCTTGGACGATAGAGACAGGGTCATATCCAGAAACTTACGCCGAATCGCTGGTGGACCCGTGATCAATTGTATATCCCCTTGAGAAAACAAGACCATCTTTAGGAGTCCAATCAAATCAGAGAGCTTTGTGATCCGTGTGTCATTAAGATGCGCCTGCTTTTTACCCTGCTGATACCCAATGGTGATCGTGGATTCCATTTCAGATTCTTCGTAGATGCCTTTAACAAAGAAGGAATCCTTTGAAAACTGTACAAGGTCCTGGTCCAGGACAGAGCGGAAAGCTTTCGTCATCCCTAATAAATAGATCCCTTCAAGGATATTGCTTTTTCCCTGCCCGTTTTCACCAATCAACAGGTTATTCCCGTCTTTAAATGAAATATCTATCTCTTGATAATTTCTAAACTGTTTTAAGATAAGTCTTTTGAGATACATTATTTCCCCTGCCAGGAGATCATCATTTAAATCGCCAATCCGTCGGATGCGTTTTATACAAATATACAATTTATTGATAAATAACCCAAATAAATATCACATTCCCTCTTGTTTGGAAAACTATTTAACCCACAAGGGGGGCTAAGTTTAACAGATATTGCCTTTACTTTCGCTTATTTTTTATTAAATTATAATATAAAACACCTGCTATTAAGAGGATTTATGATGTATAATTTAGGCAATCGCATCAAACTCATTTCTGGGACAGTGATCGTTACATTAGCTGTGACTACATTCTTCTTCTATCTGGGTGGAAGTTTTGATAGGTGGCTAGATAAAGACTTGATCTCTAATCCCCCAATACAGACCTCTGGAAAGACAGAATCTGGCCATTTGGTGGGGCATAAAAAGATAGAGCCCAAGTACGTCATCGTTGACAGCGATGAAAAGAACAACATTGATGTCTATAAGCAGACCAGTCCGGGAGTTGTGAATATCACTATTTTCAACCAAGTGATACAGTTTAATCCAGATTACTTTATGAAACCCTCTTACATGGCAAAGGGGAGCGGCTCTGGCTCTGTCATAGATAAACAGGGCCATATCCTCACGAACTATCACGTGATAAAAAACGCTGATCAATTAGTTGTAACCCTTAATAACAAACGGTTTCAGGCTGAACAAATTACAGGCATCGACCCAGAGAATGATTTAGCTGTCATTAAAATTAATGCCCCCAGTAACTTACTTCATCCCATCAACATTGCGGAATCTCCCAATTTGGTAGTGGGTCAAAAAGTCTTGGCCATTGGAAATCCCTTCGGGCTGGATAAAACCCTAACCACTGGTATTATTAGCTCTCTAGGACGTACAATATCGGTGCCTTCCGGAATTAAAAGAATGATTGAAAACACTATTCAAACGGATGCTGCCATCAATCCAGGGAATTCGGGGGGGCCTCTCCTTAACCATCAGGGTGAGCTTATTGGTGTGAATACATTAATCAAGACTCCCAACGGTGGGAGTGTGGGTATTGGTTTTGCCATCCCAAGCACTACTGTCAAACCAGTTATTAGTGATTTAATCAATTTCGGCAAGGTTAAACGGCCTAAAATGGGAGTCACTGGCTACTCATTGTCTCAGATCCCGGGGCTAAGCACTCATCTTAAACTCCCTATTGATGAAGGATTCATAGTTAATCGTGTTATAAAAGGCTTATCAGCCGATCTTGCCGGTATCAATGGATATAAAAGTTATATCAACAATCGATACTACAAAAAAATCCCTATACGTGGGGATATCATCATCAACATTGATAACAGGGTCATCAGAAATCGAAGCGACATCTCACTGGCCTTAAGAAACAAACGACATGGCCAGATAGTCTCTGTCACGATCATCCGAAATAAAGATAAACTCAATTGGATAAAAAAGACTCTGAACATCAAACTGGTCGTTCCAAATTGATCTAACCTTTAGGAAGGGGAATTTGGCTCACGGATGAACATGGATTCTTTATTTCTCTCCGTGTTCATCCGTGAAATCCGTGAGCCGAAAACCATTTCATGGTTCTTAGGGTCAGCTAAATATTCCGCTTATCCCCATTTCTAAAGACCATGTCTTGAGTTCTGCCGAATTATTGGTTCCTGCGCTTCGGCTTTCCTTAATCCCCAGAACGCCTCCCACATTCATATGCATAGCGGGGCCAATCTCCACACTAAATCCAAGAGAGAAATGATGTTTGACCAGTGCGGGGAGTGAAAAAAAGGCGTTATTCTGGACAACTTTTGAGCCATAATTATACCCGGCCCTCAGGATGAACCAGCCAAGCAGCAAGTCTTCTGCATTGCCGCCAAGTTGAGCCCCAAATCCAAAAACAAATTGATTCTTCCAATCAAAGCCGCCACTTGAATCACCATATCCCTTGGCACTGTCCCAAAGTATGTATTTCCCATCGAAAGAGAGAATCAGCTTCTTGATTGCGATAAGACTGACTCCTAAACCAATCTCAGCGGGAGCCCCTAACTTGTTAAGACCTGCCAGACTATGTTTGGGTGTGAGTAGAGGAGGAGTTTTAAAGTAAGCACCCACCCTAAGGAGCTTGGATTGTTCATTGGCACTCTTACTAGAGATTTCATAAGCAATACCTATCTTGACGGCAATACCAATATCTGAACTGATACCAGTGCCCGTATCCACTTCCTGATACGATATAGGTACAGAAAGGCCGATCCCAAGTTTATCCTTCATGAGTTTGAGCGCCCCAGCAAAAATGAAGTCTGTCTGATTAATCTGAAGCCTTCCAACTGAAGAAACTGGAGTCGTCCGGTAATCGGTCCCCATTCCAACCACTTGGACAAGACTCATCCCCATGGCCAGCCATTCTTTAGGATGCATGATCATTCCAATCGCGGGCATCAGAAAGATCTTTTCCTGGCTATTCCCAGAGGCTCCTCCTACAGTAGCTTTAGAGTCTGGTTTAAATATAGAGCCCCCAAAATCTATTCTCTCAACAAATATCATACTCCCCGGGTTCAGATAGACCGCAGAAGTTGCACTTTGTGGGTTGGCAATCCCTGTACCACCCATTGACCTTGAGATAGGCCCAACACCAATCAGCTGAGCACCATTTGTAGCCCAGGATTGTCCGACTAAAATCAACATAAACCCTGTCATAAACAAGGTGATAAATAATCTTTTCATTGTTTCTCCTTCAAATCAATGATTCAAGCACTTGAGCCCGCCTTCTTATCCGAGAGGTGGGCCAATGCACAAGTATAGATATAATACATTCTATGAAAGAATTCAAACTATTTAAAGAATTATTAAATCATCTTGACTTTTTTTAGTGAATGACCTATTTTTTCGTTAAATTAGCACGACATGAAGCTTTTTTTAATGAATCGAAGGAGGATTTATCATGAAAAAAGGAGCTATCCTGATCACTCTATTCACGGTTTTTGTGGTCATCGGATTAACAGCAGGTGATTTACTCTGGGCTAAGACCAGTTTTTTAAGCCCTACTTTTGCGAAAGAGCTATGCAAGCAATGGAATAACAGCAGTTTACCCGGCAAACTAGGGTCCTCAGGAAACGGATGGGTGACTACAGGGGGAAAAAGCACTCAGGCTATGATTATCTTTGCCAGAAACTGTAGCAAACCTAAGGTTCAAATGACCATCAAAGATGTCGATGGGGAGGCCAAATGTACCTATGGAGGAGCCAAGAAAAATGATGCTGACTGGCAATTTGGTCCTACAACCAAACAGTGGAAAAGCTGGGGGAATGGCCGATGGAGCAAATTCAAACTGCCAGCTCTCATGGCAACTTTTAAGGGAAATATGGCAGTCGCCAAAAAGAATATTAAAAACTTTGGCATATTCTGGAAAACCGCTAAAAAATGGCAATGACCTCATTGCGGATGCCATATCCTACTTGCAAGAAGGCGATGAAATCAAAGCACAGGAGGCGTTAAACCAAGCACGGCGCTTAAATCCAAAAAGTCTCATGGCAAATAAATTGCTCGAACAAATAAATTCTGATCCCATGGTCTCCCTAGGCGAATCCCATTCTGAATATAAATTGCAGGTAGGTGAAACCATTTCTGGCTTAGCTCAACGGTTTTTAGGTGACTCACTGTTATTCCATATTTTGGCAAGATACAACAATATTCAAAAACCAAAATACGTCCGTGCTGGTCAGCTGATTAAAATACCAAACAGGGTAACAACACTAAAAGATAGCCCGCAAGAATTCCAAATGAGTTACGTTGATGCAGGCAAGGCTAACACCGATGAAGAACAGGCAGAACCGACGGGAAATATCACTGAGCAGGCGACAATAGCCAATGAACCTCTGGTTTTACCATTAGAAGAACCGATCACGATTGATTTGGCCAAACCAACACAACTAGAACAACGCTTGCAACTTGAAAACCAAGCACTGATATTAATTAAAAAAAAGAAATATCAACAAGTTATTGATTTACTTAAACCAGAGATCGCCGAACGTACAATGGGTCATATCGATAAAACATTGATCGTAAATCTGTTAGCTGAGGCCTATCTGTCCTCTGGTGAACAACTCGCTAACCAGCAATTGTATGCTGAGGCCATTGAGAAAATGACAGAAGTGCTGCAATTAGATATGAATAATGAACCAGCAAAAATTAAAAAACAAGCGTATCATTCAACGCTCAAGGCGGATCAATACTACCTCCAAGGCCAAAAAGCATTACTGGCGAGAAGGTTTCAAGAGGCAATAACGGCTTTTTCTCAAGTCATGCAGTTTCGGCCAAATCATCTCGATTCTCAACAAAAATTAACCCAAGCCAAGAAAAAATTAGCGGCAGAGTATTATAATCAAGCCATCAAACTTCGGCGACGCCAGCGACTAAATGACGCGATTGTTGTATTAGATAAAGTACTAATCTTAGACCCTGAAAATATCAATGCAAAAAAACATCGAGATGAAATAGCAAAGATGATTGATAAGTTAGCAGGAATTAAAAAATAACCAAGACCGTTTATTTGCCATCCGTCAAACTAATTATTAATACCTATCATGCGTTTTTTTCAAGGCTCATTATCAACTCAACAATGACACAAAGGATTTTGTCGTGACAATCCAATTTTCTGGTTTACCCAGTGGTCTGTTTACATTTTTATCCGACTTAGCTAATAACAATAACCGCGAATGGTTTGCTGCAAATAAAGAGCGGTATAGAGCCTGTGTGATGGAACCGATCAGTGAATTTATATGTGCTATGGCACCACGTTTAGATAAAATTTCGGAACATTATGTCGCCGACCCTCGACCACATGGTGGATCGATGTTTCGTATTTATCGAGATGCCCGTTTTAGTAAAAACAAGCGACCCTATAAAGAAAATGTTGGCTGCCATTTTCGCCATGCGGCCGGCAAAGATGCTCATGCACCAGGGTTTTATCTACACATTGAGCCAAACAATGTTTTTTTTGGAGTAGGCATTTGGCAACCACCTAATTCTGTATTAGATTTAATTCGTACTGCGATTATTGAGCAGCCCGAACAATGGAAAAAAATCATCACGAACAAAACCATTAAATCCCGTTTTGAGGCGGTGAAAGGAGACGGCTTGAAAAAAGCGCCACGCGGTTATGACCCGAACCATATATACATTGAAGATCTCAAACGAAAAACCTATTTTCTGACTCAATCGGTGGATCAATCGTTCGCATTAACCCCTCAATTTATTACCGAAGTGGAGAGAGCTTTTAAAGCGGGAAATCCATTGGTGGCCTTTATTACCAAAGCGATGTCTTTACCTTATTAACCGTGAGCCATCGACCATGGGTTGTTAACTATTCTGGCCAAGCCTATGTTGTGTTTGCCGAGACAATACAGTGGTTCTGGATATTTTGTTCGATGCTGTCGTTTTTTTTATTTTATTTTTGTCGATAAACGAAGGAAAACCTTTTAGACCTGAACGCTGAAAGTCCAACCATAACGAGTCGGCTATCACATGATGGGGTATTTGTAGTGCATCAATGAGTCCTTGATAGAGCAGCTCGAATAACCTCGGTAACGAAATTTTGTGCGTTTGCTGAGTCGTTTGGAAAAGCCAATCACTGAACCGCATGAAACACTCAAACGGATTATCCGCCAATAAAATTGGCTTGGTGGCATAGAATCGTCCTGAGTTAGCAATCATATCCCAATAACGAGAAAAACGAACCAAGCGTTGCATGGTTAGAAAATCGACAACATCAGCACAGAGAATATTATAGGGAGGAAATGGATTGTAAACCATTCCATAAACTGCGGTATGTTGAATAATGGGTGTGCCTCTCAAGCGTTTTAAAATACCGACTTGAATTTCATGGGGATCCAATTCCACCAAGCGGTTAAATCCTTTGGCAAAGCTTGTTATATCTTCTCCCGGTAAACCAACAATCAGATCCGCATGAATGTGCACGCCGGTGCATTCACGAAGGAACTTAA
>CAJXGR010000102.1 GCA_913053665.1 uncultured Spirochaetia bacterium | reverse complement strand
ACCCCTCCACCAACCTGAAACAGTTAAAGAGCCTTCTTTTATTCCGGAGACCGTAATCAACCTCAACATATTCATGTTGAGCATGGTGAGAAAACAGCTAGATACTGGCTTGACCCGATCAGACCGCAAGCGAGTTTTGGTTTTAACCGGGCAGAACTTAATTCTATTCGTAAAATAATAGAAAAACATCAATTACAATTTATGGAGTCATGGAATGAGCATTTTGGCTGTTGAAATGGAAATACCTAATGTTGAGGGGGGCATAATAACAGAAGATACTTTAAAAGTTGATTTAAGTGATGGTAGAACAATATCTGTTCCTCTTGCATGGTACCCTCGGCTTGTACATGCTTCTGGTAAGGAGCTATATAACTGGAGGCTCATTGGTCAAGGACAAGGCATCCATTGGGAAGACCTGGATGAAGATATTAGTGTAGCAGGACTTTTAACTGGAAAGCCATCTGGAGAAAGTCAGTCATCCTTCAATAAATGGCTGAAAAGTAGAGCGAAGCACTGAAAATCCTTGTGTCGACAGTTCGATTCTGTCCCGCGGCATATTATTCCAGTAAATGATCGATGGACTCATGAACCTTTAAGCTGTGTACGTTTCGGATCATTTCAATATCTGGATGATCCAAACTTCTTTTCACTTCCTCAAAGAAATCCCTGTCTCTAGTGCTCACAGCCATAATATTCTCTGAACTAACCTCTAACTTTCGTAGTCTCACCTCTTCAGCAGCTATGAGTTTATTGATCTCATCAACAGATACCTTAAACCGTTTGACGATGCCTGGAATATCCTGTTCATGAACGTTTTTTTTGTACAATATCTCTTGCATTTCCTGAGTGATCAGATTATTTTTATTGTAGTTATATTTAACCGTAATATGATAGATATTCTGGTAGTATTGTTCTAGACTCTTTGGATTAGAATTAGCTTTAAGATTCTCTGTTTCGCTAATCATCTCCTTGAGACCTTCTTTGTAGCTTTGAAGTTCTGATATTTTGGTCTGAATTGAGAATAGACCTTGTTTTAAAGAGTCAATCTTTTTAAGAATATCAGGTTTTTGCACATCCCTTTTGGGTTTTTGGCCCTGGGCCTTATAATATTCTTGACTGATCTGGGCAATTTTCTGCGCTTCAGTTAATAACGATGAAAAACCAATTTTCATAGCCTTCCCTCCCCTATCTTATTTATGGGTGATTTTATGAATAACTTAAGACATTTATTTCAATTCCTTGCAAATTATTTCTATCATCCCATCCTAAGCTTACTTTATCCCAATTTTTGCAAGAATTGTCTTATCCCATTAGAAGTCAACGAGCTTATTCTTTGTGAAACGTGTATTTTGGAATTGCCAAAGCTAAGAAATGAAAAACATTGCAAGTTTTGCTCCTCCCTTGAGTTTTTGGATATGGACTCCATTTGCACAAGCTGTCAGTACGGCTTCCGCGAGATCCACCATTTTGAACGAAATATATCAATATTTATTTATGAAGACTTGATACAGGAGATCATTATTGCTGGAAAGTTCGGTAAACGACCTTCCGTATGGCGATTCTTTGGCCGCGAAATGGCTCGCACTCTTCAAACCTTCATTCAATCAAACTCTATAATCATCCCTGTCCCAATCTCAAAGAAAAGACTTATGGAACGAGGTTTTAACCAATCAACTTTATTGGCAAAAGAAATGAGTGAACTCCTGTCTGTCGACTATTCCGATAAAATCCTCATAAAAATCAAGGATAACAATAAGCAAATACATTTAAGCCAAGAGGAAAGAATCGTTAATCCCATGGGATGTTATCATGTACGGTTCCCGGAACTCATAAAGAATAAGATAATCTATCTCATTGATGATGTGTATACAACGGGAAGTACCGTTAACGAATGTTCCAGGGTCTTGAAAGAGGCTGGAACTGGCCCCATCTACTCAGTTACTGTGGCGAAACGGGACTAAAGAATTATGAAATGCCTATTTGTTTACGAAAAAGATATTTATAATGATACAATCCTGCTAAATGATAAAGATTTCCACCACACTATCCGAGTTTATCGATTGAAACTTCATGAGAAAATAGAACTCAAGACAGAGAAGTATTCATACTTATGTCAATTAGCTGATAGTTCAACCAATAAAACAACCTTTAAAATCTTGAGCAAGCGCCCACTCATCCCCCCAAAACTGAATGTCACTCTCTGCCAGAGCTTGATCAAGAAAGATGCCTTCGACTATCTCCTGCAAAAGGTCACCGAAATTGGAGTGACCCGGATTATCCCCTACGCCAGCGAAAGATCCGTCACTCGCATTAAGGATGTGGATAGTAAAGTCATGCGATGGGGAAAAATATGCGAAGAAGCCTCCAAACAGTGTGGTAGAGACTTTATTCCCAAGGTCTCCCCTATTATCAAGGATCTAAATGAACTTGATCTCTCCTCAAAAAACAGGATCATTGCCAATGAACTAATTGATAAACCCTCACTTAGATCTGTTCTTAAGCCATTAGACCCAAGTAAAGAAATCATTATCCTGGTAGGGCCGGAAGGGGGTTTTACGGATCATGAAATTAGTGTAGCCCATGAACTTGGTTTTACCTCCTGTTCGATAAGTCAGCAAATATTACGAAGTGATACGGCTTCTTTCAGTATCCTTGCGAACTTGTTTTTTTATTTTAGCTAAATACTTTACTAGAACTTGAATACCCTTTTGATTTACCGATATTCTTAGGATAAGTGAACGTTAAAGAGTGTAATATGATTTGGATGCGATTGATTGTTGTCTTGTGTCTAATGGCTCTAGCCCCTGTTTTATCAGGGAAAAATCTATATAAATCGGGTCAAAAGTACTTAAAACAAAATCGATTCAAGAAGGCTAAAAATGCCTTCTACAGGTATTATAAAAGGCGTCCAAACAGCTTCAAGGCTCCTTACGCCCTCTATCACTATACACAGCTTTTGGTGAATGGGAATAAGGTTATTCAGTCTCTAAAAATGATTGCAAAGAAATATCCTAATTTCCCCGAATTAGATGGAGTTCTTGATCAATTAGCCAGTCTCTACTATATCATGGGCGATTATGATAAAAGCTATTTCTATTATAAGCAAATACTAAAACGTTTTACTAGATCACCCTATCGGGACAAGGCCGGCTATTACATGATTAAGATCTTATTGCTCCAAAAGGATTATCCAAAGGTCGTGTCTATGGCAAAAAGCTTTTTGCCCGCCCTAAGGAAGGGTATCTATCATAAAGGTATCATTTTAAGTGTTGGAAGAGCTTATTTTATGGATCAAGAGTATAAAAAAGCTTTATCTTTATACAAGAAGTTTATGAAACACTATCCACGCACTAAGTTCACCCCAAGGGTATTGTATCGTATGGCTCAGTGCTATACAAAGCTGAATAAGTCTCAAAGAAGCCGTCAGTACCTCAATCGACTCGTTCATAACTATCCACACTCTTTAGAGAAAGAATATGCTAAAAATAAACTGAATTATCGCCCGAATCGATCCAAATCTCATAAGTATCGTCAGACCCAATATCAATCCAGGAAAGGGTATATCCTTCAAATTGGAGTTTTTTCAGCCCATCAAAACGCCTTAAAGTTAAAAAATAAAGTAGAAGATTTAGGACAGCCTAGTTATATTATGACTTATAAATCAAAGGGGAGAACTTATTTTAAAACGATTGCCGGCCCCTTCAAGACTAAAAAAAAGGCTCTCATGTCTTCCAGAGCTTTAACCCGAAAAGGAATCAAGAATATATTAGTCCACAACTAGGAGAGACCTGTTGGAATCCACCACTCCCATGATGAAGCAATTCAATGACATTAAAGATCGCTATTGTGATGAAATCCTCTTTTTCAGAATGGGTGACTTTTATGAAATGTTTGGTGAGGACGCCGAAAAGGCCTCTAAAGTCCTGGATATCACTCTAACAAAGAGAAACAATATCCCAATGTGTGGCATCCCCCATCATGCCAAAGAAAACTATCTCTTTAAGCTGATCAAGGCGGGTTATAAAGTAGCTATCTGTGATCAGCTGGAAGACCCATCGACCGCAAAAGGTATTGTAAAACGGGGAGTCACAGAGGTTATAACGCCCGGTACTCTAATCGATGATCGTTTATTGGATCAAATGGGCCAAAGTCAAAATAATTATATCATGGCCCTTCAGATGAAGGCAAAATCATCCACTGCTGCCAATGGGCCGGACCAGACCTATACTTTAGGATTGGCCTATCTTGATCTATCCACTGGAGATTTCATGGTCTATGAAGACGATGAGAACAACATTTATCAGGCTATCGCGGATCGTTTATACCAGATTTCTCCTAAAGAGTTGATTCTTCCTGAGTCTCTGAAAGAGAATCAAGCTTTTCAAAAGCTGTTGGCAAAAGATCAAAAGGAGACGATCAAAAATTACCTGGCTGACTATCGCTTTGATCCAAAACAAGGCGAGTCCATTTTGTTAGAAAGCCTTAAGGTCACTACACTTAAAGGTTTTGGTATTGAAAAAAAGCCATTGGCAATAGGTCTAGCGGGCTCTCTCCTCTATTATCTTAAAGAGATACAACTTAGGGATGTTTCTCATCTGAGTACAATTCACTCCATAGAAAAAAGTCAATCTATGGAGCTTAATGAATCCACCCTCAGAAACCTTGAACTGACCAGCAATATACAGGATGGTACGGGGAAGCATACTTTTTTGTCAGCCCTGAACAAGTGTAAGACTAGTATGGGAAGCCGAAAGCTAAGACGCTGGATTCTACAGCCTCTTCTGAATGCGGCTCTCATTAAACAGCGTCAGGAAATAGTCAGCTTTTTCTTTCACGATGGTAATTTACTTCTTGAAACACAAAACTATTTAGATCGGTTAATGGATGTGGAGCGATTATTGGGTAAAATTGCTCTGAATAAGGCTTCTCCAAGGGATTTAACGGGCCTTAGACATTCTCTTTTGACCCTTCGGGATCTAAGCGATAGATTATCAGAATATCCAGTATTTTCACGTTTCACGCTAAATGCTCTTGATTTTAATGATGTCATTACCTTGATCCACAAAGCAATATTGGATGAACCTGCTGTGGATTTTACGTCTGGATCAGTTATACGAGAAGGGTACAACCTGGAACTGGATGATCTTAAGGCCATCAGCCGAGAAGGTAAGGATTATATCGCCCAGCTCCAGGAAAGAGAACGTTCCAGCCTCAGGATAGCAAATCTAAGAATAAAATACAATAAAGTGATCGGCTATTTTATCGAAGTGTCCAAAGGGAATACTAAAAACATTCCAGACTATTACATCAAAAAGCAATCGCTCACCAATGCCACCCGCTACACCCTCCCTGAATTGACCGAATATGAATCCAAAATCCTGGGGGCTCAGGAAAAGATCCTGGCATTGGGAAAAGAACTCTTTGAAGGTGTCAGAATCATCCTGTGTGATCATCTGGGGGATCTGAAACAAGTTTGCGAAAAGATTTCCGAGATAGATATTCTATTCGGATTCGCTTATCTAGCCCTACATAAGAACTATGTTATGCCTGAAATATCGGAGGATAAAGACTTTATCATTAAAGATGGACGCCACCCCGTTGTAGAGATGTTTCTAAAGGATGAGGAGTTCATACCCAATGATTTGATCTTTCAGGACATGGATCGTCTTCATATAATCACTGGGCCAAACATGGCTGGAAAGTCTACGTTTTTAAGACAAGCGGCACTGTTAGTGATTATGGCTCAAATAGGTTCATTTATACCTGCTCAGTACGCCAAAATACCTATCGTGGACAAGATATTTACACGGATCGGAGCTTCTGATAATCTGGCTCGTGGGGAAAGCACTTTTTTGGTGGAGATGATTGAAGCGGCTTTAATACTAAACAATGCCACAGACCGTTCTCTCATTATTATGGATGAGATTGGAAGGGGCACGAGTACTTATGACGGTCTATCCATCGCCTGGAGCATTGTTGAGTACTTGGCCCTGGAACCCAAGAAGATGGGAAAAATCCTCTTTGCCACCCACTATCATGAACTCACGTCATTAGCCAAAGAACAGGGGATTCAAAGCTTTCAGGTATTAGTCCGAGAATGGGGAGATGAGATTATTTTCCTCCACCAGGTGAATCATGGCAGTGGAGGTAAGAGTTATGGCATTCAGGTAGCCCGACTAGCCGGCTTACCC
This sequence comes from uncultured Spirochaetia bacterium, assembly GCA_913053665.1. Classification (GTDB taxonomy): domain Bacteria; phylum Spirochaetota; class UBA6919; order UBA6919; family UBA6919; genus CAJXGR01. The sequence goes on along the minus strand of CAJXGR010000102.1, from coordinate 3,377 downwards.
GATAAAGTGATACAAAGAGCCAAGGAAATACTCTCTGACCTGGAGAACCGTAACTATGAGGTGGAAGAAGATTTACTCAAACAAGAAAAGATGAAAGACATTTTTCAGCAGGAACAAAATCAATTTTCATTATTCCCAATGCAATACGATCACTTAGCTAAGGAAATCCTGAAACTTGATATTAACCTCCCCCCTACCCTACTCTCACAAAGGATTAAACAACTTCAGGAAAAAGTCCGACGAGGCGATTTGACTTCGTGACTCACAAAGAATCTTTTCATTGAGTTCTTTTCTTTCTGACAAACAATGTGTATATTATAAATCTATTTCGATAGACCGTTATTTTATAAAAGGTTTATATTTTAGCTATTCTATAGCAATGGGGGCATGATGAGATTAGTTCTCATGGTCATTACTTTAAGCATTGTAGTCATCATTAGTTTTTGTCAATCCAAGGATAAAAAGGTTAATCAGCCACTGCCAAAGGGGTCCATACCCCTCAACAAGGTGTTTGACCCTAAGGTTGCCCCCTGTATGTTTATTGTTCCACAGCTTAAACCCCTCGAACGGCTGGATGGCAAAGGAACCATCGGTTTAAAAGCCAAGGATTGTGGTCAATGCCATCAGAGTATCTATAAGGAATGGTCACAAACCACCCACTCGAGTGCCCTGAGTGACCTCCAGTTTCAAGCTGAAATAGCCAAAAAAGATGTTCCCAAATGGCAATGTTTAAACTGTCACATACCCATCCAGAATCAACGAGAGTATTTTGTTACCCACTTGGTGGATGGGGATATACTAAAGCCTGTAAAGAAGAATAATCCGGGTTTTGACCCCGAAATGAAGAAAGAAGCTATTACCTGTGCTACATGCCATGTCCGGGCCGACAAACAAGGTAAATCCTTTATTTATGGGGCTATTGGGAGATCAGACGGTAATAATAATGGCACAAACCCACCCCATCCAGTGAAAAAGAATAAGCGATTCTTGAGAAAACGATGTTTTTACTGCCACAACGTGACTAAATCGCCTATCGAAGACAGGACTCTTTGTTTTTTCACGACAGGACAAGAATGGCGAGGGGGTCCCTATGGACCAGGTCAGGCTGGAATAGACAAAGATCGCTACAGCGGGAAAAAAGACTGTGTGGACTGTCATATGCCCCTCACAAAACGTAAAATAGCCGATCTGGATAAAACAGATCCTGACAAACAGATCCCTGAACGAAGCTCTCATTTACACTATTGGGTGGGTGGAGGTGTCCCCAAGTCCTTCAAGACCTATGATACTCTCATCGATAGAGGCTTTGTTACTGCCCTAAAAGTAGATACCAGTCGGATTACCAAACTGGTTCCAGGTAAAGAGAATACATTTCATGTGATCCTTGAAAATACGGACATCAATGGTCATTCTTTGCCTACGGGGGACGGTGAGCGATTTATTCTTATCGAAGCGACTCTCAGAGATGGAGATAAGCAAGTTTTAGAACGCAAGCATTATAAAATCTACCGAGAAATGGAATGGAGTATATCTCCCCCTAATTTAACAGATAATCGTCTGAATCCATTAGAAAAGATCAATTGGACGTTTAAAATGAAGCTTCCCAAAGAGTTGGATAAGAGTCAATTAGTTATTACGGCTCTACATGTACGTCTTTTGCCTAAAACAGCTGCTTTTATGAAAAATACACCCAATATTGATCCACTGTATGCCGGGAAGGTGAAAAACGTTGAAAATCATTACCCTTTTTCAAGTTACGTATTTAAAGAAGTGATTCATCTAAAGGATAATTCCAGGAAAAAGTTTGAAATGAAGGAACTCATTGAACTGTCAAAACAAAGGAAGGGGAAAACTCAGTTGGATGAGTTAAAACGTGTGGAAGCCTATTAATTCGTTCGGAATCCGTTAAAAGGGCTAACTCTCTGTCGGACTGGGAAGTCCGACCTACAGGCTTTTTCTGAGAGAGTTCATTGGCCTGCTCGACACAGGTATGCTTCGAACTCATGTAGAGCTGGGTAACCCAGCCCTACAGAAGATTATCACTTAATTCAACTCTTTGATAGCTTTTCTTACTCTTTTAACGCGATCCTGATAGGAGCCATGAATCCCTCCCATATGGTGTTTCATGATGCTTAGAGCGGCCACTAAACCATTAGGATTGTATTTTGCTTTATCCATAATTGAGACAGCCTTAACATCTGCTTCAAACTCCATTTCGGCTTGATAGCCCTCTGTACCAGCTTGTTTAGCCTTCAAGATCGTTTTAATTAATAGTTTAGAATAATCGCTCGAGAAGTCACCAGCCGCCGCCTGGATCCCCTCAGCCATCTCACGATACTGCCTGCCGATATTATCTTTTAGAAGCATCGCCACGTAATGCCTTTTCGGGTGTTCCAGATATAAGTGAACCAGTTCGTGAGCTAGTATGCTAGCCATCACTTGATCGGGTTTACTTGCAAGACGATAAACTCGTCGGATTAAACCTGTTGTCATGCAGATAAATCCACCTGGGAGGGTGAAAGCATTTTCTGATCGACTTCTATAAATGATTACTTCGGGGGGTCTGTAAGGTTGACGCCAGTATTCCAAGCCCATGGCATTGTAGTGGAGTTTTTTTAGCATGAGTCTAAACTTGAGTTCCAGAGGTTTTAAGGTTCCTTTAGGGTTGTAGAGAGGGGTTTTTATGTTCCTCAATGCGATGAGACCCATGAGCCATTCTTCGTATAAGCCAATTTCTTTGCTCTTTTTATCAATCTCTTCCCTGGGGGGTGGGTAGGAACAGGAGACTAGAAGTATTGCAAGCATCAAGGTATTTATAAAGAACAATAATTTACTGAGCATCATTAGTCACTATCGTTTAGATTTTTTTCGCTTTTTAGTTCTTGCTTTTCGCTTTTTGATTCGTTTTAAGATTTTCTTCTGTTGGGCGTAATAGGCTTTTTTGTTAAATACATAGTATTTGGCAAAGATAATGGGAATAATATCCACCTTATTCTTTTCTTGAGCCTTATTACGATATCGCCTGTCTCTTTTTGTGAAGCCCCTTTTCTTACGAGAAGACCTTTTCTTTCTTTTTTTAACAATCCCCTTGGAGGAGGCTGCGATTTCGTCTTCCTCACTAAATCCTTTGCTAGCCGCTGATAGTTCTTCTTCCTCACTAAATCCTTTAGTAGCCGCAGAGATTTCTTCTTCCTCGCTGAACCCTTTAGTAGCGGCAGAGAGTTCTTCTTCTTCACTAAAGCCTTTTGAGGCCGCGGAGATTTCCTCTTCTTCACTAAAGCCTTTTGAGGCCGCGGAGATTTCCTCTTCTTCGCTAAAACCTCTTTTGGAGCTGGATGATATGTTATTCTTTTTTTTCTTGGTTACGATATTATAGA
>CAJXGR010000101.1 GCA_913053665.1 uncultured Spirochaetia bacterium | reverse complement strand
ATTAAGAAGTTTTCCAACCTTACTTCCACCCTTAGAATTGCAATGTCAATATTACAATTTAGTTGACCAAGTGGAAAAGCAAAAAGAGAAAAACCGTATCGCTACCCTTAAACTCGAGGATATCTTCCAATCCCTCCTGCAGAAGGCTTTCAAAGGGGAGCTAAACTTCAATGAGGACTATTTCAAGGGACTATAAAAACCCGTATCGCTATGGGTACTTTTTTATTCTTTTGATTGACTCTAAAAGGAAAAGATGCTATCCTTAAATCATCCTTTTATTGGAATAGCTTATGAGTCCAAGTTCTCCACAGACCAACTTTGCATTCCTCAAACAGCACTGGGACAACCTCTATCAGGTCGCTCTAAAGGCTGAAGGATACACCTACTCCGACCCCAATGCCTCCTGCTCCAATGCAAGGATCACTCTGGAAACAGCTGTCAACTGGCTTTATGATCATGATCCCTCTCTCAATAAGCCATATAGCGATGCTCTCAACTCTCTCATTGAACAGCAAACCTTTAAAGAACTCATCGGTCAAACCCTGTATCCCAAAGTCAAGATCATCCAGGCCAGGGGAAATGTTGCTTCTCACGAAGCGAAAAGAATCCCAACCGATACGGCGATCCAGGTCCTGAAAGAGTTGTATCACTTTCTGTTCTGGTTTTACAAGACCTACACAGACAACAATCTGGCCAAACTGGCTGTCCCAAACTTCAATGCGGAGCTTTTGAAGCCCAAAAAGGTATCAGTAAAACCTGTCAACATCAAGAAGCTGGAAGAAGATTTCGAGCGACAGAAACAAGAGAATGCCAGACTCTTAGAGGAAAACAGGCAAAAGGCCATCGCCGAAAAGGGTAAAGAGGAGGCTGACAAAGAAGTTAAGGAGCTAAAAGCCCAGGTTGAGGCCCTTAAAAAGGAGAACCAGAAGGTCCCCGATACCCATGACTACAATGAAGCCGAGACTAGAAGGGTTTATATCGATACTTACCTTGAGGAAGCCGGCTGGGATCTCTCTGACAAAGACGTACGGGAATACCCTGTCACTGGAATGCCCAATAAGTCAGGGAAAGGTCAGGTCGATTATGTCCTCTGGGGGGGGGATGGTCTGCCCCTTGCTGTGGTAGAGGCAAAACGTACGACTAAAGACCCAAGAGCTGGTCAGCAGCAGGCCAAACTCTATGCCGACTGTCTCGAAAAGATGAAGAAGCAGCGACCCGTTATATTCTATACAAACGGTTATGACACGTATATCTGGGACGATCAAAACTACTCTCCCCGTCGGATACATGGTTTCTATAAGAAAGAAGAGCTAACTACTCTTATCCAAAGGCGAAAAACCAGAATGAGTATTAGTAAAGCAAGGGTCAATCAGGATATTGCAGGACGGTATTATCAAAGTGAAGCTATCCAGCAGGTGTCAGAGCATTTTGAGGGAAAGCACCGTAAAGCCCTTCTCGTCATGGCAACGGGAAGCGGTAAAACAAGAACAGCTATAGCTTTAGTGGATATTCTACTCAAAAATAACTGGACTAAACGGATTCTATTCCTGGCGGATCGGAACGCCTTGGTGAGCCAGGCCAGAAACGCTTTCAAGACCCACCTTCCCAACGCAAGTCCTGAAATACTAAAGGGTAAAACAGAAGCCACCAGCCGGATATGCCTCTCCACCTATCCAACCATGATGAACATGATCGATCAATCTAAAGATGGGAAAAAACTCTTTTCTGTAGGCCATTTCGACCTGATTATCATTGATGAGGCTCACCGATCTGTTTATCACAGATACAAAGCCATCTTTGATTACTTTGATTCCTTATTGGTAGGGCTCACAGCCACCCCTCGCAGGGAGGTGGACAAAAACACCTACTCCCTCTTCGACATCGAAAACGGCAACCCAACGTACTATTATGAGCTGGAGAAAGCCGTGGAGGATGGAGTTTTAGTCCCTCCAAAGGCCGTATCGGTCCCCCTCAAGTTTCAAAGGGAGGGAATCAAGTACTCCGAACTGAGTCCTGAAGAGCAGGAAGAATACGAAACCAAGCTCTACAATGAAGATACGGGGGAAATACCCGACAAGGTGGATCCGGGGGCTTTAAATAATTGGCTTTACAATACGGACACCATTGATAAAGTCCTGAAACACTTGATGAGTGAAGGTTTAAAGGTGGAAAGCGGGGATCGGCTCGGGAAGACGATTATATTTGCCAAAAACCATAAACACGCTGAGTTCATCTGTGAACGCTTTGATCGTCATTACCCTGAAGTGAAAGGCTCTTTCTGTCGGGTCATTGATAACTATGTCCAAAATGCCGAAAGCCTCATCGATGACTTTAAGGATGAAACAAGGAATCCTGTCATTGCCGTATCGGTGGATATGTTGGATACAGGGATTGATGTTCCCGATATACTCAACCTGGTGTTCTTTAAGATCGTACGCTCAAAGACCAAGTTCCATCAGATGATTGGTAGGGGGACACGACTGTGTCCCGATGTTTTCGGCCTTCGACGGGACAAAGAGTATTTCATGATCTTTGATTACTGTCAGAACTTTGAGTTTTTCGACCAGTATCCTGACGGGATAGAACCTTCTGTTCAGAAATCTCTATCTGAGAAGCTCTTTAAGGGCAGGCTGTCTCTGGCGATGGAACTTCATCGTCTCCCCGATGACCAGCCACAGGAGATATTAGACCTCAAGGAAGATCTTTTATCGACCCTGCATAATGAAGTCATCCACATGAATAAGGATAACTTCTTTGTAAGAAGCCGGTTAGAGTATGTAGAAAAATATGGGGACAGGGAAAAGTGGAATAATATAGATCGAAACGATCGGCAGGACTTGCTTGAATACATTGCAGACCTCCCATCCAACCTTCCAATGGAGACTGAGGTGGCTAAACGCTTTGATATGCTCATGCTCACATTACAAATGTCTTTACTGGAAGGGTCATCCAGGTTTAACCATCAAAAGGATCAGGTGATAGAAATTGCCGCTAATCTTGAGGGAAAACAGACGATTCCCCAAGTCCAAAAGGAAATCAAGCTCATATTAGCCATCCAAAACGATGATTTTTGGGAGGATACGTCATTAGCCGTTTTGGAAGATATAAGGCTCCGGTTGAGAGCTCTCATTCAGTTTATAGATAAGGATAAGCAGGAAATCGTTTATACAAGTTTCATTGATACGCTGGGTGAGAAAGAAGATTCTAAAAAGACAAGCTTTGGAAATGCTGGTGAGTTCAGGCAATACAGGCTCAGGGTAGAAAGGTATATTGAGAGCCTCGAAAACCATCTTGTCATCCATAAATTAAAGACTAACAAACCCATCACTCCTCGTGATATAAAGGATCTGGAGCGATTATTTTATAGTGCCGCAGAAGTCGAAAGCAAAGAGAAATTTGAAGAAGTCTACGGTGAGCAGGAGCAATTAGGTGTTTTTATAAGGAAATTAGTGGGTCTGGACAGAAAAGCCGCTGTAGGTGTCTTCAATAACTTTCTTAAGGATAAGACATTAAACTCCACTCAAATCCATTTTATCGATCAGCTTATTAGCTACTTGACACAGAACGGTGTGATGGACCCTAAAACCCTTTATGAATCACCTTTTACTGATTTACACTATGAAGGAGTAGAAGGGCTTTTCAAGGAAGAGAAGGTGGACACGATCATCCAATCCCTTCAGGGAGTTCAGGAAAATGCTGTCGCGTAGAGACGCATGGCAATGCGTCTCTACGGAAAACGTGATCCTGGCCTTTGTGGATAACCTATGACCCAAAAAACCCATATCACCTTCGGTCTGGCTCTCGCCGTAGGAGTGAATGCCATAGCGGATTTCACCGGCCTCTCTCCTTATATCCTCGATGCCGCCGAAAAGTATGTCAACCTGGAGCATCAAGACTCTCTAATACAGAGCACTTCCATATTTCTGTACTTATGGGCCGCGTTATCCGCCTTAATGCCCGACCTGGACCATGCTAAAGCCGCATTGGGCAGGGAGTTTGGCTTTAAACTGATTGGTAAAATCATTCGGTTTCTGGTGAGTAATCGTCACAGGGGGCCAACTCATACCATCGAATTCGCCTTGCTTTACGCGGCAATCGTTGGCGGAATCACCTTTCTGCTGACGGGTAGCTGGATGTGGTTTGTCATGTATGCCAGTTTTATCGGATATTTCTCACATATCCTCATTGATATGCTGAACAACAGAGGTGTGAGACTGACTTTAGTCAACTTCAAAAGATACCTCTCACTGATCCCGGGGAATATGACAGGTGTTTTCAGGGTTTTATTCACTCTTTTATATGGATTCCTGTTTTATATGATGCTGACTGGAAGCGGGGTTCCTGACTTATTCCTTTATCTGGATATAGACCTTGAACCATTCAATCTATCCAATATGATCTTCTCGTCAGTCTTAGCTCTTTTAACCTTCTTCTATAAGGGCGTGACAACCAGCAGTGATCAGGAAAACAAAATTGTATTCCCCATCATCACCCTTTTAGTAATTGTTTTAACGGTCACAATCTGGGAACCCCTTTATGAAAGGATGAATCAGTTCGACAATCAGTTGATTAAAGACTATCCTATCGTGTGGATTATTTCGCTAATTGTTATTCTGTTTATCTTTAGCATGACCAGAAAGAAGCTAAATCGCATGAAAGCCCTCTCACTCTGGCTCATCATCTCCTTCAGTGCCTGGACGTGGGTGACAGTCATTGGCTGGAACGAATTATGGGATTATTACACTGAGAAAGGGAAACAGGGGATTGAAATCATCAAGGATGCCAAAGACGACCTATAGGCTTGTAAAAGAAGTCATCCAACTCATTCTGCCTTTTTTGACACGTACCACTTACCCAAACGAATGACCGATATTTTCTCTTTACTGGTGATGCTCAAAAAGTGCTTTGCAAGGGTCATAGACAGATTATTAATAGTTGTAGAGTTCACATCCTTACCAATAACGGAGTTTAGGGTATTCCTGATGATCAACTCTTGCCCGGAAGGTTTATTTAGCTTACTCTCACTGGTGATCAACGAGAGACCCACGATAACCAGATAATGGGGATTGGATAGTTTCTTTAAAGTCCTTTGGATGCTGGGATACCTGGATTTTCTCTTCCTGGACTTCCTGGGTTTTTTCCGTTTCCTCTTGACTCGTTTTTTCTTCTTTCTCTTTTTGAATGATCGTTTGACCTTTTTCAAAGAGCGTCTTGTAAGTTCTTTGATCTTGTCCAGATACTCAATGTGATATTGGATTTCTTTGTATTCAGACCGCACATCAATATGCTTTCTGGCAACGGATAGTAGGGCAAGTTTCAGCCGATTTCTTAGCTCATCCGTCAAGTTATCGAGTTTGGCTTCAAGGATTTCGTTGAGATCCTCATCCAGCTTGTCAAATACCTTTTCGCTGATGTCCAGTTTGTGGGTGACAATGAGATATTTTGTTTCGTTTAAGACTTTACTAAAGTAAGGCCAGGTACTTAAAACCCTCAGCTTTTCTTTGATAGATTTGGCTTTAAGGAATTGAGCCTCAAACTTTTGATAGTTTTCGCTGAAGACGTCGATTTTCGAGGTGTATTTACCGGGATTTTTTAAGACATTATTTTTATAATAATCGAAATCGATCCTGGCCATTTCCTTATAATTGCTGTTGGAGAAGCAAGGTTCGCTGTTGATGAGTTTCATACTTGTTCTATCATCCATGATCCGGCCCATAAAGGTAAATTCCGATGGGGACAACTCAAGGGGACTATATATCTCGGAAACCTCGAATACGCCAGTGGGTCCAAAGCGATCTTGTCCCATGATCTCATTGGAATTGACTTCCAGACCATCTATTTTTACCGTTTCCCCTTCACAGGACAGAAGGCTTAGGCTAAGTATGACTACAATCAAATAGATAATATTTCTTTGGATCACTTTATCCTCCAACTATCCTGAAATCACCTGATATAGACAGGATAATTTTATCTTATCTCACACAGGATTTCATCGGTAATTTTCTGACAAACTCAAGAGAAATCAGTATATTTAACGTGACAGGGTAATATAATGGTATTTCGTTTCTACACAGAAGAATTAGCAGATATCGACGTACTAAGCGTGGATGGTCTTGCTCCCAAGGGATTAAACTTGAGCCATTGGCCGGGGAACCGCACACCCGATCAGTTTAAAGCGGACACATCCACTGAAATGGCCCTCAAGTTCATGAAATCATCGGATAAGCATAGGTATCTCAAAGGTTTAGAGATCGTCACCAACAACCACTACGATACAGACGGCTTTTTATCGGTCGCCTCCATCTTATACCCTGATCTATCCATAGAAAACGAAGAGTTGCTTATTGATACGGCGACAACAGGCGATTTCTCACGGTTCACAACCCACAAGGCCTTAAAGTTCGATCTCACCGTCTCTGCCTTCTCATCCAGCAGCAAGTCCCCGTTATATAGCGAAATACAAGACCTGCCGGAGGCTTCTAAAAGGCAGATCCTCTATGACACACTTCTTGATCTTTACCCCAAACTCCTGTCAGGGATCGACGCATATAGTTATCTATGGGAAGATGAGTATCACTTGATCCTAACAGACCTTGAGGGATTAAAAAACGGGACTATCCGTGTAGAAAACTATAAAGACATAGATCTCGGTATTATTGACTCACCTGAAAGGCTCCACCTGATGGCTCTATGCACAGCCACTTCTTCCAATCGTATTTTAGCGATCACTCATCACGAGGATGGCTTTTTCTATCAGTTTCAGTATACAGTAGACAGCTGGTTTGACTTGTTGACCAGAAAACCTCTCCCACGACTTGATCTAAAACCCTTAGCGAGCAGGCTAAATGACATGGAGTCCAACTCTATGACACTCTGGAAAGCGGACCCAATCACGAACCCTCGTCCCATCTTGTCTCCAAAAGATCCTCAAGGCAAATGGTCTATCAGTCAACTCCCACCTGACAGGGTCATCGAGGTTTTTAAGGATTACTTCATTCAATAATAAGCTTTCAGTCTAATGAGTGATGAACGATACGTTCACTTATTCTTTTCCATAAGTCGTAACTGAGCTTTGAGCCATATTCTCAACAGGGTTTTTTTGCCATTGGCTGGATTTTTCATGAGATACGGTTTGCCGGATAGGGACGATTTGGTGGCTAAGCGGTCAATGAAGTCGTTGGCTGTCTTGATTTTCTTTCTCATCCGGTTGTACTTCATTTCCAAATGCTCACGGGCTTTTTGAGCCGAATATTCCTTCCCGTTACGGATGAAAATATACTTGGACTCTTCGATTCGATTTAATAAGGTCTGGATCTTATCTTTCTCAGTCATGGTTTTCGACCAGCTAACCGATGCAATAAAGATCAGAACAACTAGAAGGAGAGGGTTTCGGATATTCATTGAGACCTCCACATAAGATTAAATCATTATCCTGTCTATATTTCAGGATACTGCAAGACGGCTCCTTGACTTCCACTGGTGACCAACGCCGCGTAACGAGCTAAAAACCCTTTAATATGGGGATGTTTCTTTGGCTTCCAGAGGGCTTTACGCTTCTCCAATTCCTCATCAGAGACCTCCAGATTTATGGTTCTGTTAAGGATGTCAATAGAAATCATGTCTCCATCATGGATAAAAGCGATAGGGCCGCCCACAGCCGCTTCAGGAGAGATGTGGCCGATACAGGCTCCTCGTGTCCCTCCGGAGAAACGTCCATCTGTGATGAGAGTCACCGATTCTCCCAACCCCATGCCCATGATGTTAGATGTAGGGGACAGCATTTCCATCATACCAGGGCCTCCTTTTGGCCCTTCATAACGGATGACAACAATATCACCTTCCTTAATTTTGCCTTCAAGGATACTATCGTTGGCTTCATCGTGGGAATCATAGACACGAGCAGGGCCTCTATGTTTTAACATATTGGAACTCACTGCCGCAGACTTAACGACAGCCCCTTCAGGTGCCAAATTCCCGGATAGTATCTGAAGGCCCCCTTTTTCGCTATAAGGCTTATCCAGTGGGTGGATCACAGCTTCATCTGTGATGACGGCATCTTTTATATTCTCACCCAGTGTTTTCAGAGTGACCGTTTTATTACTTAAATGCAAGAGATTGTCTTTTTTGCTAATTTCCTTGAGGATAGCTGAAATCCCACCAGCCCTGTCCACATCTTCAATATGAACGGTAGATGCAGGAGAAACCTTGCATATATAAGGGACACGATCGGATAGCTCGTTCAATCGGCTTATGGGATAAGGAATGTCAGCTTCTTTAGTAAGGGCTATAGTGTGTAGAACAGTATTCGTTGAGCCGCCCATCGCCATATCCAATATGAAAGCATTATCAATGGCTTCTTTGGTGATAATATCCTTGATCTTGAGATCGGCCTTCACCAACTCCATAATCTGCTTACCCGCTTCAGACACCAGCTTCTTACGCTTCTCGGAGATCGCTAAATAAGTTCCATTCCCCGGCAGTGCGATCCCAAGGGCTTCACAGAGGCAGTTCATTGAGTTTGCTGTAAACATCCCTGAACAGCTTCCACAAGTGGGACAGCCATTGTCCTCGATCTCCTTCAGCTCCTCACCGCTGATCGTACCGGCCTTATATTGACCCACACCCTCGAATACGGAGATTAGATCAACCACGCGGCCATCCTTCAGCTTTCCAGCCGCCATGGGGCCTCCGCTTATAAAGATCGTTGGGATATTCACTCTGAGGGCACCCATCAGCATACCCGGGACGATCTTGTCACAGTTGGTGATACAAATCAAGCCATCGAAACGATGGGCTTGAACGACGGTTTCCACACTATCTGCTATGATCTCTCGGCTGGGTAAGGAATACTTCATCCCGAAATGCCCCATAGCGATGCCATCATCGACCCCAATGGTATTAAACTCAAAAGGCATTCCACCCGCTTCTCGGATAGCGTCTTTCACCAGCTTACCAAATTCCTGAAGGTGAACATGTCCTGGAATAATATCAATATAGGAGTTTGCCACGGCGATAAAGGGTTTATCGAAATCCTCATCCTTGACACCGCATGCTTTCAATAAACTTCTGTGTGGTGCTCTCTCAAAGCCTTTTTTTATTGTGTCGCTACGCATAATGATCTCCCTAAACTAATCATTAAAAGATAATGATTTTCGGTAAAATCGAAAATGTAAATTAATAAATAACGTGAACTCAAAGGCTTATTAATTATCTATCCGTGAATTGACAGGAATATTTTTACTTGACAGTATAAACTCGTTTATTTTCATAAACTTTTATATTCTTTAGTCCATTTCTAATTTCATTCAATAGAATGAAATCTTGTCATTAGTGGCTAACTTCTTGTCGAACTTACGTTAAACAGAAAAAAAATAGTGAACAAGAATTCAATAGCCCTGATTTGAGAGATCAAAAACTTGATCTTTACCTATAGATTCAACTTTATGATAGTTAAAAGGGTATAAACCCCATTATTTCAGACACCTGAAACATAGGCAACTGAACGGAGAAAGTACGGACAAACAACGGAAACTGTTGAATTGAGGGTTTCAGGGTCATAAAATACTAAATTGCCATGTAGGGGTGAACCCACGTGTTCACCCTTC
>CAJXGR010000100.1 GCA_913053665.1 uncultured Spirochaetia bacterium | reverse complement strand
TAAAAAGCCCAGAAGATGATTCCAGGCTTTTGTAGAAACTTTATTTATCCGTTACTTTATAATTCACTGCCAACGGCTCTTAGGTAGAAACGTATTTTTCGTTTGTTTTTGTACTCTGGAAACTTGTTCACAAGTTTCTCAAACCATTCTTTGGCTTTTTCGGTTTTCTCAAGCTTGAAATAGCACTCACCCAATCTTTGATAAAGTACAGGGTCGTTGTCTTTGCGTTCAACAGCTTTTTTGAAGTGTTCAGCGGCTTTTTCAAAGTTCTTACTTGCAAAATAAATGGTTGCCAGATTTCTGTGTGCCACAATGTTTTTCGGTTTGAGGGCCACAGCTTTTTCCAAAGCCTCACGGGCTTTTTCATACTGTTTCAGGGCGAAATAGGCTGTCCCAAGAGTTTTATTCACTTCAAAGATCTTGGGATTGATCTCATTCACTTTTTCGAGATTCTCCACAACCTTTTGCATAGACTCTTCGTCCCGACTTCCATCGGCCTTTTTACTTCGAGCGAAATAGACTCCAGCCAGACCGATATAGGCATCAATACGTTCTGGATCATTGTCACGGGCCTTCTCATAGTACTCAATGCTTTTATCGTATTCTTTAAGGCCAAGATAAGCCGCTCCAAAGTCAGCATTTAGGGCATAATCATCTGCGTCAATCTCAGCAGCTTGTTTGAAGTAGTTGATGGCTTCATTATTTTCTTTCTTTTTAAGATAGACATTTCCCGTATTGTAAAGAGCCTCAAAGCTTTTTGGGTTTAATTCATGGGCTTTTTTGTAGTAGAGCAGGGCAGAATCGTACTGTTCAGGGGCTCTGTTTTTGTCAGCCATGGTATCATAGGTTTTACCCAGGAGAAACGTTAACTCATAGCTGTTTGGAGAGGAGTCTAACCCTTCTGTCAAGGTCTGAGCCGATCTGTCGTAATCCTTACGCTTGTAATAGACTTCTCCTAACTGGATGTAAGCTTTAGTATACTTTCCGTCCAAGTCTATAGCTTTTCGATAGTTTCTTTCGGCATCCTCAAACTTTCTGAGTCGCTCATTGGCCACGCCTTTATTGTAGTGAGCATTTCTCTGATATTTATCATTGAGACCATTTGGATCAACGGCCAGGGCTTTCTCAAAGAGGATAAGTCCTTCTTTGTTTCTGCCTCCAAGGAGTTTTAAGACACCCAGCTTGAAGAAAGCATAAGCGTTTTTCTTGTCTTTTTCAATGACTTGTACGAATTCCTGCTCGGCTTCCCGATCTTTATACTTGCCATAAAAGATTTCTCCCTTTGTGAAGTGGGCATTGGGTTCATCTTCCTGTCGCTTTAATGCTTCATCACTGGCAAGCATAGCTTCTTCGTCTTGTTTATTGCGGTGATAGGCTGTTCCCTTGTAGGAATGAGCCAAAACATGGTCTGGGTAATGCTTTAGGGCTTCGTCAAAAAGCCGTATCGCTTCGTCATTATTTCCATCTTTGAGTTCAATCAACCCTTTACGGAAGAACTCATCGGCCAGCTTTTTATTTTGATCATCCTGCCATTTATCAAATGCTTTTGTGTACTTCTCAATGAGTACATCAATCTTTTGATTTTGCTCGTCAGAGGGGCTTGGGGCTGTTTGGTTTTTAAGTTTTGCTAAAAGATCCTTGGCCTCTTTTGGCTTGCCACCATCCCCTGTTTTTTCAGCAACTTCAATTTGCCTGTCTATGAGGGAAGAGCCATATTCTTTAAGAAGTTCATCGATTTCTTGTATTTGATTATCTGTGGGTTCAGGGTCATTATACGATTTGGCTTCATTTAACTTGACCACTGCTTCTGAGAAACGTTCCCGCCCACCTAATTTCTTGGCCACCTTTATGAGCTTGTCTATTGCATTGGGGCCAAAGATGCTGCCTTCTTCCAAAGCGTCATCGTCTAACTTTGGTACGGGGAAGGACTTGTCAGTGGCATCTAGTTCGCCTTCACGCTTCCCTTCAGCTAATCGGTTACCATCTCCTTTTACAGCAATCTTTTCATTCTCTGTGACTAATGTAGTTTTGAGGGCATCACCTTTACTTAAGTCTGATTCATTTAATTTACTATCATCGTCATTGTTACCAGAAGCTATTTTTAGATCATTATCTCTTGTGTTGGGTTTTACTGGTTTTTCATACTCATTATTAAAGTTCGAGTCATTGTATACAATCCCTTTAGCTGTTGGGAGCGTTAAGTCCTGGCTTTTTGGAAAGCCTATTTTTCTGTATTGGGCAGTGTCCATATTATCATAATGGACTTTTCTTGTAACCAAACGTTTTTTATTTATAGTTTTCCTATATCTTTTTGAAAGACGTCTTCTTCTATAGCGTTTTCTTTTGCCTGATTTTGTTACTTGAACAGGTTGGATGGTTTGTTCTGATCTAGTATCTGCCTGTGTCAGCAGTTCTTTATTCTCAGGCTTTTTAAGATCCTCAGATTTTGTATCAGAATCTATAGCATCGGGCGATGAACCTTTATCTTCATCACTACTAGTGTTTTTAGCAATTCTACCATCCTCTACGATCTGATCTTGCTTTTCTTTTTCCTTTTTGTATTGTACCAGGAGATTATTAATTTTGTCTTGTTGTTCTTGCCCAGGCTTTAGGTTTAAAGCTTTTTCCAAAGTGGTGATGGCTTCTTGATATCTTTCGTCATCACCCTTTTGCTGAGCCTGCTGGATCATTCCACTGATGTCATTGTTTTCAGCACTCTCGTTTGGTCTTAGATCATTTTTGACTTGTTTTGTAGTATTTTCTTCAAAAAAACCGCGGATAGGTTCTCTGAAGATGATACCCACTATAACAAGAAAAAATACTCCCACAATAGAATAAGTAATAATATTACTTTTCTGACTCGGTCCCTTAGCCATAAATTACCTCGTTCCACTTATTTAAGTGATTAATATATTTGTTCTTTTACTGAATTATGAAGCTTTACCGTTCAATCTCGTCGTATTCGACCCCTTCTTTTTTCTCCTGGCCTTTCACTTCAATATTTTCTGAGTCGATTTTTGCATTTTCTACAGAATCATCCACCCCTTTATTGGCCTCAGCTTTCTCTTTCTCTTTGAGTTCTTTGACCAGTTTTTCCTTGGCTTTTTTAATCTCTTCTTCTGTAGGCTTCTTATCAGCGTTATCTTCATCTTCTACTATTTTCTTGTCCTTCTCACGATTCCCTTTGGCGACTTCTACAGGCCATCGGAATTTGTCATCTTTAATGATATCAATGGCTTTACGGATACTTTGATATTGAGGTCCATTTGGAGCCTGTGCCAGATAGGTTTCCCAGGATTTAATGACAGCCGATTTGTTTTGCAGGTTGTAATAAATCATTCCACGGTAGAGGTGGATTTCTGGATATTTGCTACTCTCTTTTTCCAATTTGCTATAGAGTCCAAGAGCTTCTTTATATTGTTTGTCACCCTGATAGCTACGAGCCAGGTTATATAGAAACTCCTTTTTTTGCTGAACAGGAGAGATTTCTATTCCTCGTTTATAGGCTTCGATAGACTTTTTAAACATCTTTTTATGATTGTAAACATTCCCTAGATAGAAATAGAGTCTATAATTCAAGGGATTTTCTTTAAAAGCTTTTTCCAGGAAAACCAGGGATAGTTCATATTTCCCCTGTTTATAAAGGTTCATTCCCTGTTTCAGTGGGGACAAACTATTAGCAGATCCATTTTGATGGATTAGTATAAATCCCATAACAAACATGATTAAAAAGACTATTGTAAAGCGTTTCACAGAATCCTCCTCAAACAATTTTTTAATATGAGGGAGTCCAGATGACCCTAAAACCTCATTCCATTTGTAAAACACCAGTCGGTACAACTAACAATTAACTTCAACCAAAGATTCAGGATAAATAAATTAAAACCTGAAAGCTTAATTTTATTATCATAATTGAGTTGACCCGTTGATGATCTATATATAACTTATCTAAAGGTAAATTTCAAGTTATATTTTAAAAAAAAGAAAAAAAGTCTCTATTTTTTTAGGTATAACAGGTTAGGGTATTGGATTTGAGGAAGATTTATGAATAACGATTCTATGGTCATTTACCTGGCCATTCTGATTGGAATCAGTGTATTGGTATTAGGTTTAATCCTTTTCAAGAGCCTGTTTTTTTCTGCAAAAAATGAAAGTATCCTAAAGTTTATTCAACAGAAAAACTATGATGACGCCATAAAAAACTTAAGGAAACTGGTCCAGAAAGATGATTCCAATTCTTTTGCACACTTCTGTTTAGGGGAAGTTTATTTCCACTTAGAGCATTACGATTGGGCCTTACCCCACTTCAGAAAGGTGATCCAACTAAATAAATACAATCAGGACGTGCAGGAAATTAAAACAAGAGAGCGTTTAGCTGAAATATTTCTCCATTATAAACAATTGGAAGAAGCTCAAAAAGAGCTTCTTCTGATCCTTAAACTAAAACCTAATGATTATAATTACTATTATCGAGTAGGGGACATCTTTTATCAGCGTCATTATCCAGACAATGCCGGGGCTTACTATCAGAAAGCTTTGGAGATTAATCCAAACCATGTGGACTCTCTCTTTCGGATTGGAGAGATACTCTATCATAGCAAACGCACCAGTGAAGCTCTCGATCACCTCAAGCAGTGTATAAACATCAATCCAGCCTGCTCCAAAGCCCATTACTATATTGGTATGATCTATCTAGACAGCCGAAACTATAATCATGCCGTCCAGGAATTCTCGGTAAGTGTTCGAGATGCTGAGTATAGGGTTCAATCTTTGTACCAGAAAGGTAGGGCTTTAATGGAGTCGGGCCATAGTGAGAAAGGGGTTTTTGAATTAGAGAGAGGTCTATTCTATGTCACAGAGAACGACAGCGCCTCCCTCGCCCTAAGATATCTATTGGCTAAGGGCTATGAGGAAACGAGAAACCTGGCATCAGCTCTTGAACAGTGGGAATACATATCACAGATCAATCCGGACTATAGAGATGTAAAAAAGAAACTGAACGACTTTAGTGATCTGAGAATGGATGATCGCTTGAAAGATATATTAACGGCGTCTAACAGCATATTTGAATCCTTATGCCTTAGAATTGTTGAATGCCTTGGCCTTGAAGTCCTTGAAATAAAAGTATCTAAAGGGACAGTGGCCTCGATTCTTGCTATAGAACCGGAAAGTAAATGGCGGTCGGTTAAAAGGGCTAAGCAGGTGATTAAAATCTCCCGTATGAACGATAAAATTGGTGAGAATGTGATCAGACAAATACTTAGCGAAATGAAGGAAATTGGTGCAATAAGAGGAGCGTGTATCACGACGGGTGAGTTTAGCAGACAAGGTATTGACTATGCAGAAAGCCGTCCAGTCCAGCTTTATGATAGGACTGGATTATGCAAACTCCTCAATGAGAAAAGCACTAAGGCCAGTTAAATGATTTTATAGTAATACTATACTCTTGTCACCTGTAGAGACGTATGGCCATGCGTCTCTACAGAACTGCCTTTTTCCTTTTCTGAAGCCAATAAATCATGAACAGACCAATGATTACGAAGGGAAGACTCAGGTACTGTCCCATGGTCAAGCCCGTCGATAGTGTCTGATACTCCTTTACAAACTCCGTAAGAAACCTAAATGTAAAGTAAACAGTAAAAAAAGTGTATAACAAAACGCCGTCGGCAAGTTTGTCACGCCTTTTAAATAAAAACCAGAGAACAAGGAAAGTAAAAAGTCCATAAAGCATTTCATAGATTTGACTTGGATGTCTGGGAAGACCTGAAAGGAGTTCTTGAAGCTTTAAGTTCTTGAGGTATTGCGTCTTAAAGTCTGCCGCTGGGCTTAAAAGATCTGTCAGCTTAGATTCCGATAATGAATAATACTTTAACATCATACTCTTTATAAAACTATCGTCTATAAGTTGTGATTTATAATACTGAAAAGCCTCTCCAGATAGCCTATAACCATAATCTGACAGCTTCAGCTTGTATTTTGCTAAATCCGTTAAAGTAATTCCAATATTGTTAATCTCCTGGAAAGTAAGATGAAACTTCTCATAAACAACAGACCATGATAGATCCGTGACTCTACCAACAATCTCTGAGTTGATGAAATTACCAAGACGTATAAACATGGTCCCAAGGGCGATGGGTAGGGCGGCCAAATCAGCTACCTTGTAAAAACCTATCTTCCGGACTTTTGCAAAGACCATCGCCCCCAAAACGGCTCCCAGAGTTGCTCCATGACTTGCAATCCCTCCTTCCCATATTTTAAGGGCTTTAAATGGGTCATTGGGATCATTGAAGTAGTTTCCCCCATAAAATGCTACATGAACGACTCTTGCACCAATCACAATTCCAACCAACAAGTAGATAGCAAAATCATCCACCAACTCAACAGGATACTTCTTGATTTTAAAGAGATATTTCAGGGAAAGCAAGGACATGACAGCCGCCAAGCCAAAAAGAATGCCATAATAGCGTATAGGCCGGTTGATCGGCTCCTCATAACTTGCCCAAAGCAATAGAAGCCCTAAGACTGTACCTATTAATATATAGCTTGCTAATTCAGGAATTACGTTAATTTCTTTCTTTCTCAATTTTGAATAAATAAAACGGATTAAAAAGAAGCCCAAAAAGATTGCAACTACATAAAGGATTTCAAGAGCCTCTAATTTTAGATGAATAGAAAACCAAACGGGATCGATTGCATTTTTGAATAATGGTTCCAAGGTTCAGCCTCATTTTAGGGATTGTCAATTTTGACCATAAATATACTTAAAAAAACCTAAACACACCAATGATTTTTTTATATTTCTGATATTTGGTGAGTAGCTAGAGATTTCCGATCCCCTGCGTACAGCTCCTGATGGAGGCCCCTGATAATGGATACGACAGGGAGTTTTTCCGGACACCGTGGTTCACAGTCTCCACAATCGTCACAATGGGAAGCTTTAACCCCTGGATACCACGATCCACCCTGACCCGTGAAGCGATACCTGTCCCTACAGTAGTATACAGCATCATAGCCTCTCATCAGATTGTTTAGACGCATCAATTCAGGGATATTGATACCTTGAGGACAGGGCAAACACTCTCGACACTCCGTGCAGAAATCTTTCCCCACACGGTCTCTTAGCTTCGCAAACGCCTTATTCTCTATATCAGTCTTAGTTTTATCAAAGTAGAGAAAGTTATTCAGTGAGTCATAGTTATTTTGAAGCTCTTTAAATGTCTTCATACCGGAGACAATACTCGTGATTCTTTTATCGTTTGCAAGCCACTGTAGAGCGTAATCTCGTACAGGATAAGGAGCGAAGTCTTCTTCCATTAAGGGTGTGGGATGGGCTAAAAAGCCATTGGAAAGGGGGGCGATAATCATGACACCCATGTTTAGTTTGTCAGCGAGGTCCAAGAGGCCTTTGTTTCTCTGATGATAAAGGTGATAAATCATTGTGAGGGATTCAAACTCTCTTGTTTCCATGAGCCTTTGTATGAAAGCAGGATATCCATGACTTGTGAAGCCTATATGCTTAATGAGCCCTTCGTTTTGGGCCTTTCGTACTGCTTCAAATGTCCCACCCTTCTTAAAGACTGTTTCATAATGTTCTTCGGTGTTCAAGCCCCATATCTGATAGAAATCTACATAGTCGGTCTCAAGCTTTTTTAGGGAACTTTCCAAGCGATTCCTTAGTTGTTCAGGCTTTTGGTCTTGACCCGGATGAGATTTCGTGGATAGATAGACCTTTGAACGATCCAAATCTCTTAAGGCCACGCCTATTTTGTGTTCTGAATTACCATAGCCGGGAGCCGTCTCAAAGTAGTTGATGCCCAGGTGACAGGCTTTTTTAATGACTTCAACGGCTTTTCCTACAGTGACCCGTGGGATTCTCATCCCCCCAAAGGAAAGGAGAGACACCTTTTTACCGGATGAGCCTAATTCTCTATATTCCAATACATTGCTCGTTCTATTTAATACTTGCCTGACTCACACTGTAGCCTGTAGGGCGACCCGCCGGGTCGCCCCTACAGGCGGTGATCACTAGCCAATTTGCTAGACCGTCTTTAAGGAAAAGGTTTCTTTCTCCTCAACGAAACTAATCGCTTCATAGGGACAATGCTTAATGCAGTCCAAACACGATGTGCAACGTTCTCTCTGATTGGTCAAGTATTTTGCCTGCCCAAGATTCAGAGCGTATAAATCCACGGGACAATGGATGATACAATTTCCGCAACCTGTGCATTTATCAGGGTCCACATCAAAGATCGGTTTGCTCTTAAAGAAGAAATTAAATACTTTAGACCCATTGCTTTTGCTGAAGATAGGGTGTTTATCTAAAATCTCATTAGTCGCCCTCTCACCCTCAGCTATTAGCTCTTCTGTATGATCAAAGTCCAGAAAATCATACTCTTCCACTTTGGGATGGATGAGAATAATAGGTAAATCGTCATGCAATTGGAGGTTATAGTCTGTCATCATCTGGCCTATAATGGAGTTGGCCTGATCGATGATGGATATAATTCCTTTATTTTCAATATTTTTGCCATCCAGCGATCCGCGATAGCGTAGGTTCACAGCGATGATAATATCTGGTTTGGTGTATCGAGTGACTTTGATGGGTAGATTATCGACAATCCCCCCGTCCATGTAGTATTTACCATTGATTTCCTTGGGTTTAAAGGCTGTGGGATAGGCACAAGAGGAGTAGACTGCCTCTTCAAGGGAGACATCACGAAATGAGGGCAGGCCCCAGTAGATCACCCCCCCCGTATTGATGTTCACAGAGTTCATGTATAATGGAGTTTTAAGCTCATCAAAGGTGTGAACTGGAAGATGTTTTCTCAGAAAGGATTGCAGGCGGTCACCCCTGTATATCCATCCCATCCTATGACGGTAACGGAGGATATCCGAAAAGTGAAAGTCTAAAACATCGTTTTTTTTAAGCTTTTTAGCAATCCTTTCAATGATCCGTACCGGGGTACCAGTGGCAGCAAAACATGCCACGAGAGACCCAATACTGCAGCCTATGTACTGACTGATCTCGATCCCTCGTTTTCTAAGGGCTTTAAGTACCCCGATATGGCTCATCCCTCGCATCCCACCACCACCCAGGACTAAGGCTATTTTCTTCATGGTTATCACCTCTAGTAAATAGTAACCACCTTTTATCACTTTTTGAGATCATACTATTTATTGATATAACTTATTTTCGGTTTATCTATTTATTAAAACACTCAAATAATTCTTTATGATGGACTTTTCATTAAAAAAATAGTGATTTGTTTTAGGTTTCTGAACCTTAGTCTATGATATTAGGCAAAATAGCTATATTGTAGATGGATTAAGTAGCTCATGAAGGTGATCACAAGAACTTATGGGTAATGAGTCCTTGTGAAGGGACTTTAATTCAAATCATCTTTTGTATCTCTCTTATTGAGAAGAGCTTCCAATTCTTTGATTCGCTTTTCAGCTGATATACGTTGTTGAGATTCTTTTTCTGCTCGCTTAGACTCATCTTCAGCCCTTATAAACTCTTCTTTAGCTTTTTGGGACTCCAATTCTATCCTTTCTTCCTGGGTCAAAACAGGCTTTCCGTATGAATCAAAAAAACGAAGTGAAACCTTATCATCTT
>CAJXGR010000099.1 GCA_913053665.1 uncultured Spirochaetia bacterium | reverse complement strand
TAGGGGTGAACCCGTGTGTTCACCCTTCCACAAGGGCAGGCACGTGGGTCTGCCCCTGCCAGGACTATTCATCAAATAAGCATTGAAGGAACACTAGTGACGAGTCGGCAAAAGTAAATATTCATGGTGATCATCATTAGGGAAAGACTCCTGCGTCTGCCCGGTTTATTATCAATAAGCAACTTGGGCGGCCCTATGGCTTCGCCCTTAACAAAAAGGAGGCCCTATGCCTATCAACTACTATCTCAGAGAAAATCCCTTAACCACTCCCACAAGCTTTTCCGGGAAGGTCGATGAAACATTGTCCTATAACACGGATCTGATCATTCAAAGTATTCTCAATCGCGGTTCAACCGTCACCAAGGCGGATGTCCAAGCCGTCATCACCGATCTCATAGAAGTTGTATTGGATGCCCTGTCAAAGGGAGCAAGAATCAATATCGAAGGCCTTGTACAACTCTATCCAAGCGTTGAAGGAATCTTTACCACCAGCTCAGACTCCTTTGATCCCTTAAGGCATAAGCTGAACATAGGTACAAGGACGTCCGAACAGCTCAAGAAAAGACTGAGAGGAATTGCCTCGGTCAGTAAACAGGCAACACCTCCCATTATCCCCCAAGTCAATGAGGTGATTGACACTATTAACAACAACATCAACACAAGCTTCACCATGACCCGTGTGATCAACATCAACGGCGAGAGGCTCAAGTTCGATAACAGCCGTGCCGATGAGGGAGTCTTCATCGTGAACGATACCCTTATATCCGAAACTCAGATTGCCGCCAATCTAATCACCTCGTCCAGCGACCTGAAGATCGCTTTTCAGGGGGACGTCACAGGCACAGCCGGGAATTCCGTTCGAGTGGAAGTGAGATCCAGAATGGGGAACAGTTTAACCTATCCCCTTAAGATTGCCACCAGCGTGAGCCTTACTCTGGCATAATGGGGGAGGGCGATTATGGATGGATTGGGTCGGGTTATCGTAGGGGCGAGTTTGAAACCCGCCCCTACGATAACCCGACTCTGCAACAAGCAACCGTTCTGATGAAGCCGAGACTTAATGCCTTTTGTAGAAGGTGTTCTCATGTCGATCAAAGACGATCTCCCCCTCCACAAGGGTATAGACAGCAAATCCCTTCATCGTTTGCCCTATGAATGGAGAGTTCTTACTGATCGAATGGAAAAAGTCCTGAGTGATAGAGAGTTCCATGTGAGGGTCAATCACAGTAATGTCCGCTACAGAGCCTTTGGAAAGAGTGCCTTTTGACAAGTTTAATATCCCGGCAGGGTTACAGGTGACCTTGGCTATCGCTTCCATTAGAGTCAAATGCTTTGGGGTGATTAATCTGGTGAAGATGAGAGGTAAGGCGGTCTCTATGCTAATGATCCCAAAAGGGGCGTGGATGAATTCGACGTCTTTTTCCATATCCAGCCAGGGATTATGATCTGTCGCAATGGTGTCGATTGTCCCATCCTTGAGCCCTTCGATTACAGCATGCTGATCTTCTTTACTGCGAAGGGGTGGAGAAACCTTAAAGTGGGTATTGTAGTTTGATTCAAGGATGTCAGTATCTGTTAAGGTGAAATGGTGGGGAGTGACTTCGCTGGTGACCCGAACGCCCTCCGCCTTTGCTTTTCTAATCAGCTCGACGGATGCTTTAGTGCTCACGTGGGCCATGTGAAGTCTGGACTGAGTGAATTCGGTGAGGATAATATCCCGAGAAACCATGATCTCCTCAGCGATCGATGGAATCCCCCGAAAGCCCATCATGGTGGAGACCAGGCCTTCATTGACACAGCCTTCCTCTGATAGGTTACGATCCTCACAATGGGCTATGATAGGTATATCAAACATAGTCATGTACTCTAAAGCCCGTCTCATCAGATAGGAGTCCATGATACTATTCTCATCATCGGATAGAGCAACGGCTCCTGCTTCCACTAATGTGGATATCTCCGTTAACTCTTCCCCATTCAGCCCTTTAGTGAGAGCTCCAATGGGGAGTAGGTGGATAAATCCTACGGCTTTGGCTCTTGATAAGATATATTCTATACCCATTTGGTTGTCCACAACGGGATCCGTGTTGGGCATGCAGGCAATTGATGTGTAACCCCCAGCGGCCGCGCTCTTTGACCCCGATTCTATGGTCCCAATATCCTCACGCCCAGGCTCCCTCAGATGGCAGTGCATGTCAATCCATCCCGGTGTCACCAGCTTTCCTTTGACATCCAGGGTTTTGGCCTCTTTGTCCCGTATATCCTTTTTAAGGCCAATGATTCGTTCCCCCTCAACCAGTATATCCAGCTTCTCTTCAATGTTTTGGGCTGGACAAACCACGATTCCCCCTTTAATCAGTAATTTCCTGGACACTTCTACCCCCTCCTAACAATAGGAAAAAGATCGCCATCCGGATAGCAATCCCATTGGTGACCTGTTCAGTGATCGTCGATCGATCGCTGTAGGCCACGTCGGCTGACAGCTCGATTCCTCTGTTCATGGGACCAGGATGCATCACGATAGCATCCTTTTTGGCCAGTTTCAGCCTTGCTTCGTTGATAGCATACAGTCGCGTATACTCTGTGACAGAAGGGAATAGCTTATGTGTTTGGCGCTCAGTCTGTATCCTTAAGCAATAGATCACATCGATTCCCTCTAAAGCATCTTCTAATCTGTGATATACACTGCAACCCAGCTTCTCTATGTCTTTAGGAATGAGTGTTGGGGGCCCCACGACTCTCACTTCGCCGCCCAGCTTATGAATACCAATGATATCTGACCTGGATACCCTGCTATGAAGGATGTCCCCAACAATAGCGATCTTTAAATCCTTGATATCCCCTTTCTTCTCTTTTATAGTAAACAGGTCTAACAATGCCTGAGAAGGGTGTTCATGAAAACCATCTCCCCCATTGATGATGGGAGAAGAGGCTCGACGGGCAAGGAAGTGAGGCGCCCCTGAGGCCTTATGTCGTACAACAATAATGTCTGAGTTCATGGCCTCAAGGGTTTTGGCAGTGTCTACAAGACTCTCACCCTTAGAGATACTGCTGGTTGATGGGGTCACATTAATGACGTCTGCACTGAGACGCTTGGCGGCTATTTCAAAGGATGTTCTGGTTCGTGTGGAAGGTTCATAAAAGAGGTTAACAACCGTTTTCCCCCGTAATACAGGGACTTTCTTGACGGAACGGGTAAATATCTGCTTCATTGGAACAGCGGTAGAAAGAATCAACTCGATTTCTTCCTTGCTTAGTTCTGCCAATCCTAATAAATGCTTTTGCTTGAATTGTACCTGGTTCATTTCATCTGTTTATTGTTTAGTTATTTAGATCTTTCCTTGAGTGAGAAAAGTATTTATGACCTTTAGCCCCACGATGATCCTTTGAAAAACCAATCACCTGATCCTCACCATCCACTTCACTGAGTCGAACCTGAATGTACTCATCACTACTTATCTGATAGGTTTGTCCCACATAGTTTGCTGTGATCGGCAACTCCCTTCCCCCACGATCCACCAGGCAGGCCAATTCAATTTTAGCGGGTCGGCCAAAATCAATGATCTGGTCTAAAGCCGCTCTGATGGTTCTGCCGGAGTGCAAAACGTCATCGACCAATATAATTCTTTTGCCCGCCACATCAAATAAAAGGTCGGTTTCACCAACGGTTAAATCACCCAGGGTATCGAAATCGTCGCGGTAGAGGGTGATGTCAAGAGTCCCGAAATCAGCCCGGACCCCCATTCCCTTGACCAATGAGACAAAACGATGGGCTAAATACTCACCTCGCGTCTTGATCCCAACAAAAGCCAGATCGTTTAAATGATCTTTTTGCTCAAGTATTTCATGACTCATCCTAAGAAGAACCCTTTCTATATCAGTGTTATTCATTAATATTTCAGGAGATTGGATCGGTCGATCTATCACATAATGCCTCTAAGATTTAATCATCCAGATGGGCTAAACGCTAAGTCATTGAAAGGGACTAAGTTTAACCTATTGGAT
Organism: uncultured Spirochaetia bacterium; assembly: GCA_913053665.1. Lineage (GTDB taxonomy): Bacteria > Spirochaetota > UBA6919 > UBA6919 > UBA6919 > CAJXGR01. Next base: position 5,638 of record CAJXGR010000099.1, on the reverse strand, counting down.
AGCCGATTTGATGCGTCCGGTGATTTCGTCGATAGAACCCATACCGTCTATATCCCGTAAATTCCCTTTATTACGATAATAATCGATAAGCGGTGAGGTTTGCTCATGGAAAACTTTGAGTCTGTTTTTGATGGTTTCCTCATTATCATCGCTGCGACCTTCTTTTTCAGCCCGACCTAAAAGGCGTTTCATAAGCTCATCATCCGCTACAGCAATGTGAATCACGTGATCAATAGTCGCCCCCGACTTTGACAGCATATCTTCCAAGGCGTCGGCTTGTGGGATTGTTCTTGGGAAGCCGTCCAACAAGAAACCTTTTTTGCAATCATCGGCCTGAATACGTTCTCCAATAATACCTATAATGACATCATCCGGGAGCAATTCCCCTTTATCCATAAAGGATTTAGCCTTCTTGCCCAGATCAGTACCCTCTTTGACAGCGGCTCTAAGCATATCGCCCGTGGAAATGTGAGCCACACCGTACTTATCCATTAAAAATGCCGCCTGAGTCCCTTTTCCACCCCCTGGTGGACCTATTAATATAGCTTTCATACAATCTCCTTAATTCTAACCAATTAATAATGACTAATTTAGTGAGTCTTGTCAAATTATTTTTTATTTAAAGAGGAAAAAAGTCTCAAGTATTCTAAGGAAATCAATTATTAAATTGTTTATTTACCTAATAGTAAGATAGTCCGGAGGGTTATATGAGAAATCAGAATATCGTTGTCCTGGAAGGTAATTTGATAAAGGATCCAGAATACAAGAAAAGCTCTAATGGCAATCCTATGCTTAGATTTTCTATTGCCACGAATGGTTACGGCACAGCCAAACAGAATAATGGAAGACGTGAGTTTGTTAGTTTCTTTGACATCATTGCCTGGAGCGAATTGGCCGAATCCTTTTCTGATAAACTGAAAAAAGGTCTTGGCATACGGGTTGTGGGCCCTCTCAGTCAATGGAGATGGAAGGATGATGATGGGAAAGGCCACTCAAGGATAAATATTATCGCCCATAATATTGATTTTATCATTGCTAAAAAGAAGCCGGTGAACTTTTAAAGATTCTCTTCATCAATATTATAGATTTTTTAGTTGGTCTTTTTTCCAAAAATAGTTTAATTTCTCTATATCTCGCTGAAAAGGTCTGATGGGGGAAGCAAAGACCCGATCTGAAATTAAGGGAATTATTTTAAGCTATTATGGATGAAATGACGTATAAGACAAGCGGTGTGGATATTCAGGCTGGTCATCAGGCTGTTGAGCTGATGAAACCTTTAGTGGCGAGACAGCCGAAATACCTGGTTTATACAGCGAAAATGAATATGATTTAGCGGGATTTGCCGTTGGGGTTGTGAATAAAGGGAATATTATTGATGGTTCTACTACCTTAATTTTCTATTAATGTAAGGACACAAGATGGATAAAAAGATCGTTGAAACAAGTGAAGCCCCTAAAGCTATCGGACCCTATTCTCAAGCCATTGTGAGTGGTGGATTTCTCTTCTCGGCGGGCCAAATCCCACTGGATCCTGTCACCATGCAATTAGTTGAAAGGGATATCCGAGTTCAGACCGAGAGGGTCCTTGAGAACCTGAAGGCCGTTTTGAAGGCCGAAAACCTGGATTTCTCCAAGGTCGTCAAGACAACTATTTATTTAAAAGACTTGAATGACTTTCAGGCCGTTAACGAGATTTACTCAAAGTATTTTGGTGACTTCAAACCAGCCCGTAGCACCGTCCAGGTAGCGAAATTACCACTGGATAGTCTCATTGAGATTGAACTTATTGCAGGAGCTGTTTGATACTGGATTATAGTCCAAATGAATACATCATTGCCCTTTAGAACAAAAAAACAGTATCATTCTATGGATCATCCATGCTATTTTATATTGTTAAAACACTATTTTGGCTGGCTCTCCCGCCCTCTGGCCCATTTCTCATTATATTATCGGGCTACATTTTTACTAAAAGTCGATTTAAAAAGACGGGTCACATATTGATGATCTCTGGCTTTGTAACGTTCTATTTATTCAGTATATCTCTGGTGGGTGATCTTTTATGCATACCATTGGAGAAGGAACATCCACCATATCAAGACTCAGCAAGGGATGTGGATGGCATAGTGGTTCTGACAGCAGGCCTGCAGGATTTATCCCACTTAGGCTTGGGGACAAAACCGGGTGGCGCTTCCATATTACGTCTGAATCATGGGATAGAAATATACAGGAATCTAAAGGGCGTGCCAATCATTATTTGCGGGGGCAATGGGGATCCGGCAAACCCTCATTTGTCGGAAGGCAGAGCCTTATGGCATGCTGCTATCTCCTTAGGAGTCCCTGAAAAGGATCTTATACTGGAAGATAAGTCAAAGACAACTTATGAAGGAGTTTACAAAGTCAAAGCCCTTATGGGTAAGGACAGGAGAAGGATTATATTGGTTACAAGCGCTATGCATATGCCCAGATCAGTAGACTTCTATCGGCAGGGTGGCTTTTATGTGATCCCAGCACCCACTCATTATATTACCCAGAAGATCAAAATCAATGCAGCCTCCTTGATGCCCTCTCTGGGAGGGCTTAGTTTGTCGAGTACTGCCATTTCAGAATATCTGCTTAGAATGTACTATTATTTTAAATCTTGATAAAAGGAGCTGAGTCAATGAGCGATAACAAGAATACGCTTGTATTAATCACTGGTGGGAACAAAGGAATAGGTAAAGCAACAGCGATACTGTTCTCTGAAAAAGGATATACGGTACTGTTTACATCCAGAAGTTCTGAAAGCCACTCTCAACTTGAGGATGAGTATAAATCCAAAGGAGCGGCAAGTGCTAAAGGCTATGTCCTCGATATTCGCCAAAAGGAATCCTCTGTTCAGCTTGTCCAAGCAGTCCAAAAGGACTTTGGAAAGATCGATATACTCATCAATAATGCTGGGATCGGTATATTTTCTGGTGTCGGGGATATGACTTCAGATCAATGGAAGGACGTGATCGATACGAATCTCACAGGGGTTTTTTATCTGACCCATGAGGTTTTACCCGGTATGATAGGTGGAAAACAGGGACATATCGTGAATGTAGGCTCATTGGCCAGTCGAAACACTTTCTCTGGCGGCGGGGCTTATTGTGCCTCCAAATTCGGACTATTGGGATTTTCGGAATGCCTCATGTTGGATGTCAGAGAGTATAATATCAAGGTGAGCATGATTATGCCAGGGTCAGTCAATACATCCTTTAATGATCATTCTGTAGACGACGATCAAGACACCTGGAAACTGACATCCGAAGATGTTGCTGAAGCCATCTATGACGTTGTCAACACCCGAAGCGGTCATCTCATGAGTCGTATTGAGCTGAGGCCCACTAATCCGGCCAGGAAGAAATGATTTCCTCTTAAATAATTCATCTCTTTAAAAAAAATACTTGACGTCCCACTCATTCTATGTCATATTAAGGACTAAGGAATATTTAAAGGAGTTATTATGAAGAATTATCTTATTTTATCCATTCTATTTGCCATAGCTACAATTTATGTTGTACCCAACAGCTTTTCTCAGGATGCCGATTCGGTAGAAGGGGTTTGGCAGGGCCAGATCAAGGGTCGTCATAATCGGGATTTCACTGCGGATATAGGGATCAAGAAAGTGGGTGATGTTTATATAATTCGTGGTGTCTCTAAGGATAAGCGGATCAGTTGGTATGGGAAGGGCACATTCAATGGCGGAACCCTTGAGTATACCTACAAAGTAAGACGATCCATCATTCGAGGTAAAGGAACTCTAACTCTTTCTAAAGACAAGAAAATGAAGCTGACAGGTGAGTTTGAGGAAGGTGTATCGATTCAAAGAAAGGGTAGTGAAACCTGGACTAAAGTTCTTATTAAATCCAAAGAGCAGATCAAGAAAGAGCAAGCTGAGAAAGATGCGGCTGAGAAAGAGAAGAAAGAAACCGAGAAGAAAAATTAAGGCCAAACTTATCTATCCAAAAGATACATCAATATTCAGATGTCTTTCTAAATCCTCTATGAGACCTATAGACTCTTGATGATTGTGTCTTAAATCCGACCGGATCGCAAAGTAGTTATTTTGTAAAGACCAAAAAGCAATCTCAAGACCTAGATCTTCAGCCATTTGCAGCAAACGTAGGATATCGAGTAAAACCTTCTTCGCGCCCTCCTCTTTTAGTTGATCCATCCTTGTGTTCAACAGATTATTAAGGGTGGATTCCGAGAGCTTGTGGTCCAGTTGGATTTGCCATTTCTTCGCCTCACAAGCAATCTCTGTAATATCCTCTGAATAATGTTTTTCACCTTCTACGTATCCTTCTTCTATAATTAGTTCCTCCAGCTTTTTAGAAAGAACAAATCTCGCCGCCTTCTGAAACTCCCTGTGGATTGGGACATCTAATTCATGATGATATTCCATCAATCTTTTATTATCATGGTATAAAGTAAAATAGCTGTCCTGAAAGCGACTGAATATATCCCCTGATACATGAGCCAATATTTTCCTTCTCTCTTCCACAAATAGATCCTTGAGAGAGTGGAAATCACCAGGGAAATAAAAGTCTAACTTCCTCACTACCTGTGTGAGACTCTCTTGATCAAAGGTCTCCATGAGATCCGTCTTCATTTTTTGATACTCAGGAAGACTCAATAGCTCTCCAATCTTACATTGGAAGTCACGATTACCTAAATGGAGAGAAGCGATCACGGCTTCCTCGCTCTCCAGGGTCATATTGGAAGTAACTTTGATTTGTCCAATAGCCAATGAGGAGTGTTTATGATGGACTCTTTCACAGTCTATTTCCTTGATAGTATAGGAATAGACATGTTTTTCAAGGGGTAGACCCTTTGTGTTATTGTTTGGCAAAAGGGATACAATGGCATAGTGGGCAATAGCTCTTTTCAAGTCAACCTTTGAGGTTTTTACTAACTTGATATATATATCTTTTCCATCTGTATAGTCTGAATGGTTGCAAAGAGCCTTACTGAGACCCTTTAAGAAATCATTTTCCAGATCATAGCCCAGCTGGTGGGCGATTTGAACAGCCCGACAGGCGTGTTTTAAGACCTGGACAGTTTCAATACCCGATATGTCATCGAAAAACCAGCCACAACTGGTAAACATCAACATACCCTGTCTTTGTAATTCCAGTAACTTTAAGATGTTGACTTGATCCTCATGGTTGGATTCCTTTTTTTGCTGTTCTTTGAGGAAGCTATGAATGGTTTCAGGATCTCGGTTTAGAATAACCTGAATGTAATCATTTCTTGCTTTCCATGGATCAGTAAGCAGTTGATCACTTTCTTTTTCATAGACTTCATCAAGTTTATTCTTTAAGTCATCTAAACTTTCCCTTAGAGGTTTCCTCCATCTTTGGTTCCACCCTTTTGGATAGCCGATTCGACAGCCACAATCCTCTTTCCAACGCTCAACCCCATGGGAGCAACTCCAGGAACTGTTCTCATGGATCCTGACTTCATATTCTGGGGGATGATTTTCGAGATACTCCCCATAATTCGTAATGGTCACGTCGTGATTTTTTTCCAGATCATTGATAGCAAAACTCATGGCCATTTCGCCAAACTTGAAGTGATGGCCGTAAGTTTCACCATCCGTAGCGATATGGAGCAAT
>CAJXGR010000098.1 GCA_913053665.1 uncultured Spirochaetia bacterium | reverse complement strand
TTGGTGATTCGATTATAATACCTGGCCCGATACATGAGTCGTTCACTCTCAGAGCTATTTTTAAAAGCTTTTCGTTTGTGGAGGGTATTATTGCAAATGACCCCTTGTCCAGCTTCCATACGGTGTTTTATCATATAGGGCAAATCACTGTTTAAAAGGCTTTCCAGATACTGAACGGCTGATTGAATGACAGGATCCTCTTTCCATTTGATGGAGCGGGTTCTTGCCGTATAACGCATGTGCAAAGCACCTGTCACAGGATCAATAGAGAAAACAGGCCCCTTACGTTCATCCCGTATCACAAGGCCATCTTCTATAATGGCAGGGAGAGTCATCGCCTCAAGGTCCATCAACGCTCTTACGTAGTCCGGATTTTCATCCCTCATAAGAATATACAGGATTTCATGATCCATGAGAGCGTTCTCACCCCCTGTGGCTGAAGGACTCACACAATGGAGGATCATTCCACGTATCTGCCTGTCCAGACTGTTATAATACCCATCCGTATGCCAGTTGATGGATCGGTCGGTGTAGGGGATGAAGTCCTGGATTCGACCATCGGAACAGATCTTTATGGCTGAAATATTATCCTGACCGGTGAAACGGTGATCGTCTAAATGCTCTAAACCTAATTGTTCCCCCAAGACACCAAGAAAACGCCGGTCATCCACGTGACTCCATTGGCTGGAATAAATAACCATATTATAACGTTCACATCGATCCGTAATAGCACGGAGTTCAGAGGGTCTAAGGGAAAGAGGATCCTTGAGTTCAATGACCAAATCCTTTGGGTCTATTGGGTATGCCTTTAGTTTATCCTGACGCCAATCTTGATAGACTTTGTCTTGATCAAGGTAAAAGGGTGATGTTTCATCCAAAGTATATATTTTTGTTTTCATAAATCCAGGCCTCTCATTTTAATGTCTTAAAAGATAATAAAATACAGGCTCTCGGACAACTTTAGTCTTTGTTTTGTTAAACTTAAAAGTTATGGCTCAAGAAAGCCTTTCGAGTTATTGAATTGGGTGATAAAGCGATGAATCCCCGTGGCGATCCCCAAAGCCACTTGATATTGATGAGAGCTATTCATCAGCATTCGGGCCTCTTGGGAGTTGGATAAAAAGCCGACCTCCACAAGGATAGAAGGTAAATTATTGTGGGTGATCACGAAGTAGGGTTTGTGAGCCTTTACTCCACGATTATTGGTTTTATTCCTCACACGAGAGTAGACCTCTCGATTCACGTACTGAGCAAGATATTTGGATTCCTTACTGATTTGTAGGTCATACATTTTAGTAATAATCTTATGGACTTTTGGGTTTTGGGATAGGGGGAGGATGAGATTACGGAAACAGCGAATCCGCTCATGACTCTTATGGCTTCCGTTACTGGAATAGAAATAGGTCTCTATACCCTTTGATTTACTGTTTAGCGAAGCATTGGCATGAATACTGACAAATAAACCCTGATGGTTTAAGCGACTCAAGTTCACCGCCATATTGGATCGCCCTTCCAGTGATATAAATCTGTCATCATTGCGTGTAAATACTATCCGCAGGTTCGGATCTTTCTTCTTCAGAATGGCCGCAACCTTTTGGGTAATGATGAGATTCACCTTCTTTTCAGAGACTCCGTGATGTACGTTCCCGGGATCCTTGCCTCCATGGCCGGCATCAAGGACTATAAACTTGATCTTGTCTTTAGATGAGTTAAACCGATTGGAAGTCTCAATAATCTTCTCTATAGGCTTGGGATTACTGTATTCTGCCTTCTTTGTGGCCTTCAAGAGCCTTTCAATCAAGGATGATGGGAGGATAACTCCATTATTTGTGAGTAAGACAGGGGTTTTGAGAAACCAGACTTCCTGTCTGTTGGTGAGGGCGACCGTCGCGTTGGGCAGGAGACTCACTTTAAAAGCCCCTTTTTTGAGGATCAATTCTTCCTTTTCCAGACGTACACGCAGACTAAAACCATACTTCCTGGAAAAGCTCTTGACCTCCATCCCTGATGGCTTTGAGGATTTTCCTTCGCTCAGAGTGACGATACTTAAAGTCAAAAGGCAAATAACAAGCTTCATAATAAATCACCCCATAGGCTAGGATCGGCTTTTTTAGAGGGATTATTCACTGATCCAGCCCTATGGGAGGCAAGTATTATTTTTTCTCTAGCTTTTTGTTGACCTGACTCACTTGAGCTTTTTCCTTTGAAACCTTTAAAATGCTTTTTTGACCCGTGTTTTGGGTTTTGACAATGGCAAATGCCAGGATCCCGATAACCAGAGACAAGGAGATAATCCGGGCTATCGTTCGTGTACGGAAGCTTTGAACAATGGTTCCCCAGCGACCGTAGATCCAGGCACCGATAGACAATAATATAAGGGTTAATAATGCGATTCCAACACCTGTCTGGACGCTGGGAGTGAAGGGGGGTTTCGCATTTCCTTTCATCAGCAGGTCCACCAAGAGCCAGAGCAATAGGGCAACAGTGGCTAGAAGCAAGAAGCCCATAAACTGCTTAAAGGATTCCATCCATGGGCCGGGTCTTGGGACAAATCGCAATAGGGATGGGTAGAATGACAGGAGGAGATAGGGAAAAGCCATACCCACTGCAATGAAAGTGAAGATGGTAAGAGCTTTCCACCATACAGGATCCACCAAAGCGACTCCTGCGGCGATTCCCATAAAGGGGCCGATACAGGGTGCCCCTACCACAGTGGCTAAAACCCCAACAAAGAAGGAGTTCGTCAGCCCTGATTTCCCGGATGTCACCTGTCCTGCCCTTGTGAGGGACGTTCCTATTTCAAAAACTCCTAACAGGTTGAGTCCAAACAAGAACAGGAAGGCGCCAAGACCTATGACTGATGGGGCTGATTGGAGCTGAAAACCCCAGCCTTGAGCTCCGCCAACAATGATGATACCAGCCAATACCCAAAATGACAACAGGATTCCCAATGCGAAGACAAGTCCATGCATCCGTATCTTTGCTTTAGACTCTCCAGCTTGTTCTACAAAGCTCAAGACCTTAATGGACAGGACTGGAAACACACAGGGCATCACATTAAGGATCAAGCCCCCCAGAAATGACAAAAGTAAAATAAACATAAAGCCATATTGTTCATTAGGAGGCTCTTTACCCCCTTCAACAGCTTCCAGTACCATTGTTGTATTAATCAACTCTGGGAATACAAAGGGTTTAGCCTTCGGATCCTTCCCGTAATACACATAGAGGGGGACACCCGCTCGCTTGAATTTCTTTAACTCTTTGCTAATCACCTCATCAGGGGTTGTATAGTCTGCCTTCAATGTGACGATTCCTAATGCTTTAAACTTTTTCACTAATTTGGGATCTGTTAATGTTGTACTTTCATTGTATTGGCAGGTCAGGCACCAGGACGCTGTGAAATCAATAAATACCGGCTTTCCAGCTTTCCGTAATGCCTCAACACGCTCTGGGGAAAAGGGCTCCCAGTTTAGCTCATCTTTATCAACTGTTTCATTGCCCTTTGAAGGCTTTATTCCTTGATCCTCCCCATTCAATAAGAGGGAAATGACCAGTACATTCTCAAACTTGGGGTCTATCGTAAGATCAACCTCAAGAGCCTGTTTTGATGACTCTCCCAACCACCCTTTATTTCCAATTAAAACACCCTTTAAGCGATGGATCTTTGTTTTCGCTTCTTTAACTGTATCCAATTGGAGGGCATAACCTTTCTCTGTTTTGCCTAGCAGTTGTTTACCTGCTAAATGAACCAGATTCTTTTCGTATGGGAAAAAGTGTAGTTTAGATAATGATCCCTTAAGATTGGCTGGATGGTCTAATAGTAGGTAGATTTTACCATTCTTACGCCCGGCTTTAAGCTTCCAATCGGACTGGGTTATAGGCAGTCTGTTTCTGAATTCTGCAAAGTGCTTGGCCCATTTTGCATTCACTTTTGCCGGTTCAGATCGAACGGCTAATGTGAGCTTTAGATTCACGTCCGTGGGGGGTAAACACACATCACTGCAGATCAGCCAGTCTGCCATCGCCCCTAACTCCACTTGAGTCCCGGGTTTAAGAGTCTTGGGAGGTGTGATCTTTGACATCAAAAGGGTCTCACCTTCATAGCCATAGGTTACGATAGGCCCAATCCTGAAAGTCCCCGGAGCGGGCCATTGAACAGTCTCTGCCTTAAAGCCTTTGGGGAGCTTCCATTCCAGGATAGTCGCCCGACCGCTGTCTCCTGAGTTCTTCCAATAGATGTGCCAGTGAGCCTCCATCTTAAAGCGAACCGCCAGCCAAAAAGGCTTACCAGGCTGGATCGACTCTTGTTCGGATATGAGTTCCACCTCAATATGCTTTTCCTGAACAGGTTTCCCTACCAGGCTGGTGGTCAATAGGACGCTTAAGAACATACCTAGAATGAGTTTAATAAAATAATGGGTCATATTTACTATCCTTTTATTATCATTGTATTATAAGAAGCTTGAAATGAATACTTTACTATAGACACAAATGGTCCGTGATTTCTTCCCCATCAAAAGCAACACCCTAAAAAAGTGATACGTTTCAAAAAATCACAGATCATTATCTTGAAGGGTTTATACTAAAAAGTTTATGAAATGTCACTTCTGTAGAGACGCATGGCCATGCGTCTCTACAGAAGTGACTGGTTTTGTAACTGGACCATTTAAAATCAGTTTAGTATATAATTAAAGTTAAGGAGATTAAAATGACACTGACTCAGTCAAGTATTTACTGTTTGATAGTGACTTTAACCATCCTGTTCAGCACTATCCCCCTTCACGCCGAGGATTCAAGCCAAACAAAGAAAAAGGCCAAATCTTCTTCGGCTGGCAAAGGCTTTATAGCATTGAACGCTTATTATTTCTCAGCCAAAAAGCGACACATAGCCAATGGCGATAACCAGGAGATTGGACGCTTCACCGAGCTAACCTTTCAACTTTATGCAGACTACTGGTTTACGGATGCTCTGAACGTTTTCGCATCCTTTACTTTCTTGAAACACGCTACAGCCACCAGTGACTCATCTACAAGCTTTTCACCCTCTTCGGACACGTCTGTCACGGATATTGGGGATTTAGATATTGGTTTTAAGTACAAATGGTTTGATAGACCTACCATAAAGAGTTACGTGGGACTTGTCTTTGGACTTCCCACAGGGAACAGTGATGCAGGCAGTGGTCTCACCTTGGGGGGACAGACTTTCACCATCCCAACGGGTAATGGGGACTTTAACATCATATTATTCAATCAATGGGGCTTTAACATTACGGATCAGCTCACCTTGGGCCTGGAAGTCGCTTATAACTTTCGGTCAGAAGATAATTCAGATGAATACAGTCTGGCGGCCTATCCCGGAATTAAGTTAGTTAATTATAGGTTACATTTGGAGTTAGGTCTCAGATGGCTGGACTCGGTGGGAAACGGAAACAGGGTGACGAATAGCTTGGCCCGGACTCACTCAAACAATATGGAGTTCTTAGTCCTGAATCCCAAAGCTACTTTGTATTTAGGCCGATCTTCAATCAATGCAGGGGTTTTCACTGGGCTGATCGCAAAGAACACGCCCAACACCACTATCTTCCAGCTTGGAGCAGGTTATCAATATTAGACAACCACATATTGTGGCTGTCTAATATTAATTAATTTGCTTTAGCCAAAAATAAATATAAACTGAGCATGGAAAATGTCGTCTCCATCTCGATAAGAAACTCCACCTGTTTTAGTAAAGGTATCCCTTAAAACTTTTTCATAGTTAAAGATGAACTTATTTTGTTTAAAGAAATGAAAGTTAAGCCCAAAGGTTAATCTATTCACGTAATCCTCGCTTTGATTGGCTTCATTATCTGCTACAAATTGATCATAGCGGACTAAAAAGTGAAGTGTTTTAGGTATAATGTAATACCAGCCCATGGCGTAGAAACCTCTATCATTGATCTCTTTAGCCCCCGTTGACAATTGTCTCGCGGCTGTTTGTTCATCTGCTCCAACAATATATTCTCCTCGTACGCCAAATGGACCATACTTCACTTCTAATTCTGCACCCAGGCGACGATAGTTGAGTATTAATTGAGTATGCTTTCCAAAAGCAAAAGATCCCCCGACTTCTACAATGAGCTTTCCTATTTTCATATCATATTGGACCTTACCGATAATATCCTTATTTTGGTTATCATCTTGCTGGTTGACATTATTTCCATTAAAAACACCTACTCCATAGCCGATTTTTCCTGGCCCAACTTTAGCTTCTCCGAAAAGCATCGCTCCAATATCTCTGTAAGCACCTATAAGTCTCGCGGCGCCAATACCGGTATCAGCAGCCCAATTTCTGTTGGGACGTAACAGCATCTGGGCCGTAACCTCAGACTCACTTGCAAATGTCCAGGCAGGAATCCCCTGGAAACCATCAATCCCAAAGGGTAATTTCAATTGCCCCATTCTAAGGTAGAGCATGTCTCCCAAAATACGCACCGTTACAGTGGCATCTGTGAGTACGGCAACCGATTGCGTCCTACCTGGATTCGAAGCACCATTTCGCCGAGTAAAACCATTGTCACCAAACTCAGTCAAAAAGAAATAACTGATTCGATCGCTTATAGCACCTCTTGCACCAATCCGTGCACGGCGAATCAAAAATGAGCTGTGCCCATTACCGACATTTTCGTCAGGACCTGTTCCTCCGAAATTCCCTTTAAAGGGTGCGTAAGCACCGTTGCTCTGATAGACGAATTGTGGCTGGACAAAGCCCCAAACCCGTAGGAATGGTGTTTTTTTACCCTTTTTAATGGCCCGTTGTTCTGTACCTTGAATCATCATCCAGTTTACGGCATGACTTTTTTGGGGGGTGAAAATCACAAATAACGCTACAAATAGTAGTGGAAGAAAAAGTTTCTTCATAAAACTAAAACTCTTTATGTTAACCATAATTATCTCCTAAAATAATTTATAATGTAGAATACATTAGGCTTTCCAATGTACTAAATAAAGTAAAATATCTTTCATAAACACTCTTATCATCTATCATAAAAATGCGTCAAGAATCATTTACTATAAAGTTGGGGGGATGGACCAGCTAAGGAAAGGGGGAAATAATGAACTTGTAAAAACCCATCAATTGAACCTCCTCAATATTTCAATCTAAGCGAAGTTCAATGGGATATTAAACTTCGCTTACATTATAAAATGTTTTTTGAAGGAGAATTGTAATGAAAAATAAAGAAACTATCATGGGCAACCACATATTACCCACTTTAAATCTCTTCATTCATCACCATTCGCTGTTTTACCATCAAAAACTATGCCACATTACATTTATTTATAGAAGGCCATCTCTGATTAGCATGTGTTGCGTTTTGCAATATATGGCCTTTTTTGTGGGGCATTTTGCAATAAACTGAATTATAGACAAATATACTTGCCTCCTTTAAAAACCGAAGCCTTTTATGTCCAGCTCGTAGGGGCGACTCGGCGAGTCGCCCCTACGAGCTGGAGGATTTTCAGCATCCACACGTGACCTATTGATCCATGAAAAAAAATCACTGGATAAGTCCCTATTATTCTTGCTTTTGTATCTACTTCAACACAAAGTATTTCGCATTTCCTCAAAATATAGTTATCATTATATCTCTCCAGGTTTTTAATCATATAACGTGGAGTAAATAAATTAAAGGGTATTCAAATAAATACGAGAGCAATAAAACCATGACATAAAACCATTTGATTACCCCAAAAGCTTAAGGGGAACGCTATGATTAAGCTATTTAAACACTTATTGATATTAACCACTCTCTTCGTTGTTCAGTGCGGGGACGATCCAGCCATCCAGTTCCCAACCCTCCAGGATCCTCCCTACGTGACACGAGTCAACTATACTTTTGACGGCAATATATTAAGTGCCAGAGCAGGTGTTTCAGGGCCCGACACAGACGTTCCTGACCCCTCTTTCATTACCAGGACTAACTATAACTTTGATGGCAATATCCTTTCCCTTTATATGCTAGGGTCCTCCATTAATGATGGCAAAAGCTCAAGTGTCAGCACCTTAATTGATGGAATCGTCCTGAATAACTATGATTACAGTACGGATGGGACTGGCTTCACCAAAGGCTTTTTCATACAGGACCAGAATGCCGCTATCTTTGTAAGACGCCTGCCGGGCATTGCCGTTCGCCGAGGGGATAAGCTTAGGTTGGCTGTCACCACTCTTTATAGAAGCTCATGTAGTTCCTGTGGTTCCAGTGAGCGGGGCAGGCTTCAAATCACCACATACAGCATTCTGACAACCCTTTCCACAGGTAATCTCTTGTACTGTCAGGATATTAGCCCCCCTACCAGTCAAGTCAACCCGCCTCTTGGGCCTGTTTTCACCAAGATCAAAGGGACAGTCAGCACTAAAAACGGGAATCCGGCAAGCTGGGGCATGGATAGCGACAGCTGGAGTGTTTATATCCCCTACAGTTATGAACGTAGCTTCTCCAGCATCATTCCAGGCTCTGTGGTAATAGCTTTCGGCATGGTAGAGTCTTATTCGTCCTCTCTGGCAGGGGGTGTCGTGACCAACCATTATGCTTTATGGGTCTTTAATACAGCTAGTTCCATCCACAACCTTTCGGGCGGAGCAGTCAATACGGTGGAGGGGATTGTGCTCAACAGCTATAATACAACAAACGGCACTTACTTTAATGGTTTCTTTATTCAGGATCAAAACGCAGGAATCTTTGTGAGAAACACGGATACAGCTAATCCTATTGACGTTCGCCGTGGGGATAGAGTCCAAATCAACGTTCGTGAGTACCGAACTGATAGTGCTACAGGTCAAATCCAGATATACAATCCAAGTCAAGGGGATATTACCACCTTGTCCAGAGGGCAATCCATATATTGTATGGATATTAATGGCCCTACCAGCCAAACAAACACACCGGAAGGCCCTCGTTTTGTTAGAATCAAGGGGGCTGTGAGCTTTAAGTCCTCTGATAATCCCGCTACCTGGGGGTTAGACAGTAATAGTTGGGGGGTTCGTATCCCTGTGGATACAGATCGAGACCTTCCTGATGTTCTTGTAGGGGATGAAGTCGCTGTTTACGGTGTTGTGGAATACTATTCGCCGCAGATAGCCAGTGGTGCTATCGGTAATCATTATCCCCTGTGGCTTTATAGCACTAAGGATTCTCTTTACGACCTGAGCATCGTCCAATAGACCAGTCAATGAAAGGAGTGTTAAGCTCTCAATCGATTTCAAGCCAACCTTCTTTCTTGAGGATGGCCCATTCATCCTTTTCTATAAGCCGGATCAGTCGGCTTAATATTATTGTTTGTTCAGGAGGCACTTTGATGAATCGACAGGCAATCTCATTGATCTGTTCATCTAAACAGGTTTCATCACGTAATCGCTGGCCCTTTAAGAGTATGGACGTTCCCTTAAATCGTTCTGAACTGGGTATTTTCACCCAAAAATCGTCCCTGTCAATGGGCCCCACTAACATCATCCTGATCCCGGTGATACTAATATCCGTGCTGAAGCCAATATAGGAGGATGTATCCGTCGCAATCTGAATGGCTAATGGATAAGTAAATAATCTTTTACTTTTTCTCTTTTCTGTCATTTGGATCTCTAATATTCTATTGGTCTAATAATAATACGGAACAGTGAATTTATAAAGCCTTTTAG
>CAJXGR010000097.1 GCA_913053665.1 uncultured Spirochaetia bacterium | reverse complement strand
CCTCCACTATGGATGCCAGACCGGTCAATATGAACTGGTCAAGCTTTTAATTGAAAATGGAGCCAATATCAATGTTCAGGACAAAGATAGTCATACGCCATTTCATGTGGCCTATTTCAGAACAGGAATAGAATCGGGGTATTACCCTAAAAGTCAATACAGAAAAATAGTGAGATTGTTCATCAGAAAAGGAATAATACTAAATGTTTTTCCGGATTTCCTTCATAATGACCGTTTATTTTATAGAAAAGTTATTGTGAGCAAACTTATTCATCACCGTCTGAAAGAACAAATCCTCAAATCTCTGAAGAATGGAAGCGATGTTAATAGAAAAGACAAAGATGGGCTAAGTTATCTTCACTGGGCAGCTATTTACAACCATAAAGAACTTGTACAACTTCTCCTATCAAAGGGAGCTCAAATCAATGCAATTGATAATATGGGTAGAACACCTTTAGACCTATCAAATATGACTTTTAGCCATTTAATAATAGCTCATGCTAAAAAAATCCTCCGGCAGGCAGGTGGAAAACAGAATATTTACAAAGACTTGTTTCGTGCTGTTAAAAAGGATCAAGTTCAACGGGTTACAACTCTCATAAAGGATGGAGCTGACAATATTATTCGAATGAATGAGGGAGTAAGTCTTGTAGATCTGGCTAAATCCAAAACCATGAAAACCCTCCTCCGTAAAGCAGGCGGAAACAGGAAAATTGATAATCTTCTGATCTATGCGGTTCAAAAGAATAGGATGAGACGTGTTTACAGGCTCATTCGCAAAGGAGCTAATGTCAATGCCTCGAGTCATTATGATGGAAGCAGATACAGCTTCAGCCAGGTTTCTAACCTTCATTTAGCGGTCAAGTCTGGAAACCTGAGACTTGTAAAGATTCTTGTAAACAATGGGGCAAAGATCCAGGCTCAAACCAAAGGTGGAGTTCTACACGGTGCTACACCTCTCCATTGGGCTGTCTTTGGAGATGATATATTTCGCTTTAACCGACATAAAGTCCCTATAGTCCAATTCTTACTCAAGAAAGGAGCCAATCTGAAGGCTCGACTAACGGGTGGAAGGTATCAGGGAGCCACACCTCTCCATTTAGCCATCCAAAATATGGGGAATATACTCTACTCACTTCAAGGATTACGCCATCGTGAGTTCTACAAAGAAAACAATATGAAATATAAAGAGAATTACCGTGTGATCCAATTACTCATCAGATATGGAGCCGACATCAACGCCCAGATCAATGAAGCCACCTACAAAGGAGAAACGCCCCTCCACTGGGCCATGAACAGGGGACTTACGTCTGTTGTTCAGCTTCTGATCAATAAGGGAGCTAAGTTAGACGCTCCAAACCATTATGGGATGAGACCTTTATTCTGGGCCTTAAACGGCGGATATTACAAATTGGCTGAAAGGATGATCCAAAAAGGGGCAAACCTTCATATCAAAAACAAATATAGTAAGACTCCCCTCCACCTCGCTGTCGCGTGTCGTCAAACAAAGATCGTAAAACTCTTGATCCAAAAGGGTGTCAAGGTAAACGCTAAAGACAAAGCCGGGAAAAGCCCTCTGGATTATGCCAAAAGCGATGAGATCCGTGCTATCCTTAAGAGAGCAGGGAAACCCTAGATCTATTTTCTTTAACCAACCTTCTGACAATCAATCTCTCATCATTTAGCTTTTTTAGGATTTCATCCGAAAAGACACTAAAACAGGCCAGAAAATGACCGAAGAATCTATTCTATATAAAAATCAACAGGTTCGTACATTTTTCTTGAACACTCACTCACAATGATTATCTTTACAGGGTGTCATGCCAGAAAAAAAGCTCATTGACTGCGATGAAATGATATTGTATTGAACCATTTTAAACTATTTGGTATAGAGATCCTTAAAACTATGCAAAATAGCCATAACATATCAATTTGAACGTCTAAATGCCCAGGAGAATAGGTGGACAGTAAACCAGATCAAAGTTCAACTCCAATCACTGAACCCATTAGAGAAGAGTCTCTCCTCGATCGATTGATCTTTTTCTTTCAGAACACCTTTTTAGGCCGTGGAGACGCAAAGTATGAGCGTAAAAAGCTCCTCAGGAAAGTCAAAAAAGAACTGAAAACTTTAATCCCCCCTGTCTACAACACAAGCAACCACACCATCACCTCTCATTTTGCTGAACTCCTCTTTGAGATCTATCGATTTACCAATCCCCTGAAAGCTATTCTCAGCTTCGAGCAAAGTAAACTGGACAAATCCCGTGTCGAACAATTCTTTGTGGAGATCCATTTAAATGAAACACAAAAGAACATTATTCACCAACTCAATCAAGAGGAATTTGCTAAAATACTTGAGGAGGAGGGCGTCAAGGGTTTAGACCAAAAGATCAATGATATCTTGCATCAGCTTCAGAATTCCATCACTCGGGAGCAAATAATTGCAATCAATGCTAACTTCACCCAACTGATCGAACTCTCTCGCCTTGCCGAATTTGATATGTATCAACTATTAAGACGATTCGCCCCAGCCTTGAAGGAAAATGTCATCACAGACCCTCCCAAGTTCAGGGAAGTGGATGGACGTTACCTCATCGATGAGCTTAAAGAACTCTCTGAACGGGTTTACTCGATGAATCTAAGGGAAGATTTCATAAAGCCCCTGAGTATTTTTGGTGACTACAAAGGAAAACAAATCCTTCCAGACTCGGATATTAAAAAACTTGTTCTCCTATTAAATAACATGGTCAAAAGTAATTATCTACCTCTTATGACTGGATATATTTTAAAGGACCCTTTTTTCAGGCCCGTCCGAAACCAAAAGACCGAAAACCTCGTGCAAAACTACATGAAAGACCTTCTTCTGACCACTAAAAAGCTGAGAGACCAGGTGGTCAATCTTTTACGTAAACGCCGGATAGATCAGCTAACGGAAGAACTTTTTGGAACCTCTCAAATACGAACCATTGAACACTACACCGAAGCCCTTGACGATCTATTTCAAAAAGCGAAAGTTGAGACCTTTTCATTTGTCCAGGGCTTAAACTTTCTGAAATACTTTCTCATGGAGAAATATAACCGCTACATCCGTGAGAACTTGAATCAACTCCTGCTTCACGGGGATTTTATCGATCAGCAATTACGTAATGATGTGTCTGAAAGCCATCATGAATGCAACGGTTTAATCAAATCCATATTAGCCCTGGATCAATCCCTGGATGGCTCAGCGGAGAGAGGGATCAAGATAAAAGTTCTTCTCAAAAAAGCTCACTCAGAAGCCACAGGCCAAAGAATCCTTAATGACTTCATCCAGTCCATCAATGAAGAGGCTCATTTAATTACATTCAAAGCAACAAAAAGCTTTACTCTCATCACATCCACCCTCAAATTAATTGCTGAGGACTATAAAACCGGTACTCAGAAAACCGTTACAAACATCCGAGCCGTAGGAGGCCCTGATAATAAAGAATTGATGAGCCAACTCGTAAAAGGCTTTAACGATATGACAAAACTTCTTGTTCTGATCAAGGCTGTCCATCCTCCTGAATACCTTCAACTTGAAAGCGACGAAGCCTAGGTTTCCCTTCAAGTCATTTAAGTAGGGGCGCCCCTATTTAAATGACTTGATAACTTGGGTCCCCGTAAAGACTAAAGTAGATCCATTTATAATCGTTCTGTGAGTAGTTTTTCCCCTTTATTTCCCGGAAGCATTCTCCAATATCCTTGCCCAAAAGCATTTCCTCATAAAAGGACTCCACAAAACCTTTGAAATCTTCATCGAGAATCAGCCAGTTGGAAGCCACCAGGTTTTTCACCCCCAGGGCTAACAACTTCTTAATCAATGAGTTCTGATGATCCATGCCAATACGGCTGCTGTGACAGGCATTTAGAAAGATAAAATCTGGGGGTGAGCCAAGATTGCTTAAGTCTGACTCATAGAAGTTCACACCTTTGCCAAGGACTAATCCTCCTCCTGACTCATCCTGATACTCTCCATGACCTGCATAATGGATCCAATCATAGGTCTCCAGGATGTCATTCATCTCGATCACCCCTAACTCTTTACTTAAGAAATCGATACGATCCCATTGAGATTTAGCTTTCTCTTTAATAAACTTATAAACTGCGAGCCCCTCCTCATAAGAATCCAGAGAGTTTTGACTTGGATCAGCCAATACCACCATGGACTTTGGGCGATCATTATTATGAGCTTCTGATGGGCTCACGCGAGTCTGAGAAAAGATTCTACTGATCGGGCGGATGAGTCCAAGAAACTGATCGTCTTTAAATGCCAGCTCAAAGGGGACATTCTCAACTGGACCCTTGAATAACAGAATAAGAGGATTCGTTCTAGAGTGGATCGATTCAAGAATCTCTATAGGTTCGCCCTTTGGATCAGTAAAGAAGAGATTATATATTTGCTCACCCAGCTTTTTAGCCTCATTAATAAAAGAGACTCTCTTATAGCTCATGCTGTAAAGGCTTTTAACAATTTCCTGGTATAGCTTATTATTAAAAGGTGAGGTGTGATCCAGTACTCTGGACTGATGACCCAACTGGAAAAGCTTCATACGTATCTGAGAGGAGGCATCAATGGTTATGTCTAAGACATCCTGAAAAGACATTACAACTTATTGGAAGGGCTTATTGGATTCATAGTTTCGTGAGATTCAATGTTAGGTAAAGGTCCATTCATTTTATCTTTATCCCCTTTACTACCGTTGATATTAGCCATTAAATAGGTTTGATGCACAGCCTGTATAACAACATTAACGATTGAGTTGATCTCATTCATAGCCACCAGCACTTCATTGGTCTGAAAAAGCTCATCAGCACTGGCTTCAATGATTCGCTGGGTGATACTTCTAAGCTGATTGATGGCCGTAATAATCTCACGCCCCTGACGGACATTCTCTTTCGAGATATTATAGATATCCTGATTGATGTTATTTGTGGATTCAATATCCTTTAAAATATTACTAAATAAAGCCTTTGTCTTATTCACCAAGTCCACAGCTTTATGGATTTTATCGAGAATGAGAGAGATATTCTTTTTGATCTCACCGGTGGCGGAATTGGTGCTCATGGACAGTTTACGCACCTCACTGGCAACAACAGCAAATCCTTTCCCTCTTTCACCCGCATGAGCAGCCTCTATAGCGGCATTCATAGCGAGTAGGTTGGTCTTTTCAGATATATTTTTTATGGTAACAACAAACTCTTCCATGTGTAAGGAGCTTTTTGCAATCTCTTCAATAGCTTCCACCGTCATTTCCACCGCATTAGCTCCCATTAATGCTGTGTTATTTAGATTTGTGGCAAGAGTTTTGGCTTCTTTGGTAAGTTGATCCACCTTCTCCATCGAGAGAGTTGTCACATCAAAGGCCTCAAAGGTAAGTGTTAGAGTATTGGACTGTTTTTTCATTTCATCAATGGTGGATTCAATACTTTTATCCAGACCAAACATGGCTTCAAGGGCTTTTGTGAAGATGTTAATCGTATCACCCTCAGCACTTGTCAGGGATATACCTTCTCCTTTCTCTGCACCCAACAGCCGTTTTATTAGATGAGATACTTTTGAGAGCCCTCCAGAAACATCTTCAAAGGACACTCTATACTCCTTAAGTTTTAATTGGATCTCTGTGACCCGGCTCTTAAGCTCTTCTCTCTCATAGATCATCGCTTCTATACTGACTTTGAGCTGATGAACCTCTTCTTCCCAGGGCTTTTGGATCTCCTGATGAAAGAGTTTTCGTATGAGACTAAGGGATTTATTTTTCTGAAGGGGAGACATCAAGAAAAAATAGATCAATAAGCCAAAACTAAGGAAAAGGAAGGCCCCACCTGCCATCTCGATAGCAATAATCCACATCATTTCACTTACAAGAGCTTTAGCCAAGTTCAACCCTGCTACATATAAGGCAAAATCAATAGCCAAAACTAAAACAAACAAGGATGTAGCAAAAGGTGTGGATTTCTTCTTGGTTATGAACAGTACAAGGGATGTAAGGAGGGCTAAAACTAAAAATGTGATGGCAACAAGGTATCCAGGCTTCAAAGGGATCCTACTTTAAAAAGTATTTGATTACTTAGGATAGAGCCTTTTTCACGGCATTCACCAATCGCTCAGGAGTAAAAGGCTTCACTATAAAGTCCTTCACTCCAAGCTTTACAGCTTTACTCATGATTTCATCCTCCCCTAAGGCTGACACCATAATGATCTTGGCCTGAGAATCCTTCTTTAGGATTTGTTCAGCCGCATCCAGCCCATTCATACCATCCATGGTGATATCCATTGTAACCAGATCCGGTTTGTGAGAGTCATATTTCTCAATAGCTTCCTGCCCATCTTTGGCTTCATCAATAATATCATAACCTTCAAAGCTTAACTCATTCTTAATGATGTTTCTTAAAAGTAAAGAATCGTCAACAACAAGGATTTTCAAAAGGGCCTCCCATTCGGCTCATACCTTAAAGGTAATTAAATGTATAACTGTTATTTAAGCTTATTCGCTACATCCATTTTCTCCCAGGGAAACCCCTCACGACCAAAGTGCCCATAGGCCGCTGTTTCCTGATAGATTGGTCTTCTTAGATTTAGTGTTTCCATCATCCCTTTTGGGGTTAAGTGAAAATTATCTTTAATGAGATTAATGATCTCCTGTTCAGACTTTTTCCCTGTTTCATAGGTATTTACGTTGATGGATACAGGGTCGGCAACACCAATCGCATAAGCTAGCTGGACTTCACAGCGATCGCATAGACCCGCAGCCACCACATTCTTTGCCACGTATCGCGCCATGTAAGCGGCACTTCTATCCACCTTCGAGGGGTCTTTGCCTGAAAAAGCCCCCCCTCCATGTCTTCCAAAGCCGCCATAAGTATCTACTATGATTTTTCGCCCTGTGAGACCACAATCCCCGTGAGGGCCACCCACTACAAATCGGCCCGTTGGATTTATAAATGTCTTAAAATCCTTCTGACGCAAAGACTCTGGAATCACGTGATGGATCACTTCTTTAAGGACTTTTTCTTTAAGTTCATCATTTGTCACGTCTTCTGTGTGTTGTGTTGATATAACCACTGTATCCACCCGAACAGGCTTGTCATCCACATACTCAACGGTAACCTGTGATTTAGCATCGGGGCGTAGGAAAGGAAGATGACCACTTTTTCGTAAATCGGCTAAACGCTTAGTCAGTTTATGGGACAGCATAATCGGCATGGGCATGAGTTCATCCGTTTCGTTTGTAGCATAGCCAAACATCATCCCTTGATCACCGGCTCCCCCTGTATCCACTCCCATAGCAATATCAGGGGACTGACGGTTTACGGAAGTAATAACAGCACAGGATTTCCAGTCAAATCCCATGCTGCTGTCATCATAACCAATGCCTTTAATCACGCCTCTGGCAATCTCTTGAAAATCCGCATAAGCAGAAGTCGTAATCTCACCGGATATGACAACCATTCCGGTGGCCACCATGGTTTCACAGGCTATTCTTGCCGCCGGGTCTTCTGTAAAAATAGCGTCTACCACAGCGTCAGAGATTTGGTCTGCAATCTTGTCAGGGTGACCTTCAGACACTGATTCTGATGTAAATAAAAAGTTCCTCACGTATTCATCCTTTAGTTTAATTTGCTTTTTTAGCCATCAAGAGTAGCTATCAATGGCTTCTTGTTCGGTTTCATAGATATCAAAAAAGCTGGTGAGTTTTGTAAGCTCAAAAACCTTCTTGACTGAGGCGTAGACATTTATGATCTTCAATCCCCCCCCCACTTTTTTGAGTTGGGACAGACTGGAAATCAAGACTCCGATTCCCGAACTATCTATATAGCTGACTTTATCCAAGTTAACTATAATATTATTCTTACCTTGATCCATTTTTTCTTTGATATTTTTCTTTATATCAGGGGCGTTGTAGAGGTCGATCTCACCATTTATATCAAAAATAACAACATTGTTGCCGCTTTCCCTCGTCTGAATATCCATATTGCCTCCTCCAATAATCCCAAGATCATGCTTTAAGTAGTATCTATCATAACGCGATTAATGCCTCCTACTCAAAATTACGGTAGGCTAGCTATTTTCAAATATATCATATCTATACTCATTAGTCAAGCAAAAAATTGGGACTAGAAAGGATATATTGAACAATGACTTTAACCCATACTCTTTTAAGCAAAAGGCTGAAAGGATTTGTTAGACCTATCCTGGCAGATAAATTATTCTACTTTCTTTTTTATAAAATAATGTCCCTCTCCATCATCCAGCAAATAAGCCCTCTCTGGAACAGCGTACTAGCTTGCAGACACTTTCGACTCAAAGACTTGATGCAATTTCTCAACAACAGGCATCAGATAAGTTAAACCATTCTCGCTTTTCTCACAGATAGCCGGATCAATGGGTATTTGAGCAAGGAGTGGGAGATTCCATTCTTCTGCAAGGTTTTTCCCACCGTTCTTCCCAAAGACATAGATTTTTTCATTGGTTCCAGGATGAACATAATAACTCATATTCTCGATGATTCCTAAAACTTCTACTTGAAGCTGGCGAAACATACCAATACCCTTGCGAACATCTGCTACAGACAGCTGTTGTGGTGTGGTAATAGCAATAGCTCCTGTTAGATCCACCATCTGGCAAAGAGATAAATGGACATCCCCTGTTCCAGGAGGAAGATCCACAAAAAGATAGTCTAAATCGCCCCAGATAACATCTGCCAAAAACTGCTTCACAACACCATGAAGCATCGGCCCTCTCCAGATAACTGGCTGACCCGGTTCTAAAAGCAGTCCCATTGAGATGAACTTTAAGCCATCATGGGTGATGGGCACCAACTTGTCATCATGGGTGATCGTTGGCCGAGCGTAATTCTCAAGGAGCGTTGGGATGTTCGGACCGTATATATCAGCGTCTAAAAGTCCCACTGAATACCCGGACTTCTGAAAGGCTTTCGCAATGTTCGTCGCAATAGTACTCTTACCCACTCCGCCTTTACCGCTGGAGATAGCGATAATCTTTTTAACGGTAGGTAATGAAACTTCCGTACGTATGGGTATGGGTTTCGCAGTAAAAACGATCTTAACGTCTGTCACCCCATCAATAGAGCCTATCTCTTGTTTGCAATCCCCTTCGATCTTGGCTTTCAAGGGGCAGCCTGATGTGGTCAGCTCTACAGTCGCTTCAACAGTCCCATCATTAATGTTAACACCTTTGACCATATTCAAGGATACCAGATCATTCCCAAGTTCAGGATCCATCACGCGTCCTAAAGCTTCTTCTACCTTTTCTTTCGTGATTTCAGCACTCATATTATTCCTCCACAAGTTAGTTATTTCTATTTATTTAAATATCAATATGATGAATTGATAAAGTCTTATCATGGGATTCAAGAATCGATATAGTAGACCAATTTAGTCTATTACTTAATATAAAGATTTTATCCCTAGGCGTCAAGATATAATCAGATATTTCCTTGGCCCCTTTTATCGATCACTTTTCCTAAGACCTCAGATAGTCAATGTGTCAGCCCACCATAGATGAACAACTCATATTTATAGTCAACAAACAGAGACTTAAAGTACATTTATTATTACCTTTAGGCTTTTGCTATAGTGGTTTATTGCGAATGCAGACAAAATAGTACTCCCAAAAAATAAGTGTAAGATAGGCCATTAAAGGTTTTCAT
>CAJXGR010000096.1 GCA_913053665.1 uncultured Spirochaetia bacterium | reverse complement strand
AGAGGTGAATAGCATAGCCCAAACGGTGAGCACTAGCGCTGAACAAGTTGCATCCAGCATGGAAGAGCTACAAGGACAAGCAGAGCGACTTATCAAGATTGTCATGAGCTACAAGATAAATAGAAATCATAATGAAGACAGTCAAAACGTTCAACTTCTTCAGCACACAATTTAGCTAAAATATCTCTAAAACTCCAAGGAGACTATGCTATGAATGTCAAACCTTATCTTGCAGAAGGATTCACTGTTAGTCGATTAAAACTTCAAATAAAAGAAGAGTTTGAGTTCCCATCCATTGTTGTCACTGATATTTACAGGGCGTTGTGTTTCTCAAAGGAATTAGGTGACTTTAAAATCCCCGTGACAAAGCCCAATTTATTTGCCAGTCAGCAAGACCAGAACGTGGATATTGATGAAGTCTACGAGTTCCAGTTCTTTCTGGCCTCTAAAAAGTCCTTAGCCCATATTAAGCCTATTCTCCATTCCATACTGAATCATTATCATAAAGAAATTGCTAAAGTGAGTGTTATAAAATATTCCAATGAGGTCGTTGATGAGAGGATTGAGGCCAGGCGAAATGAAGATCTAGCTAAAACCCCATCTCATGATGTAAGTCTTGAACAGAGAAAAACGGATACCATAAGAATTGACCTGGACAGGGTTGAAGACCTGGGTAATTTAGTGGGTGAACTGATCACCAACAAGATGCAGATTGATTCAAGTATAGCGGGCTATTTAGCTGGGAAGGGGAAGAAAGATCCTGCTTTTGTCAAATTGAAGAATGTGAGCAAACAACTGGGTCATGTCACGGATCAGCTCAGGGATTTGTCCCTGAGAATGCGTATGATTCCTGTATCCACCGTGTTCAGGAAGTTCCCCAAGCTTGTACGAGACTTATCCAAACAAGTAGGCAAGAACATTTGTCTTACGTTACATGGAGAGGAAACGAAACTGGACAAAACACTTATTGAGGAAATCAGCGACCCCCTCCTCCATCTCATCCGAAATGCGGTAGATCATGGAATAGAAATGGATACCGAGAGAAAATCGGTTGGAAAAGACTGTGGAGCAATGATTTCTTTAAGAGCCTATAATGAAGGGAATTGCATTATCGTGGAAGTAGAGGATGACGGTCAAGGTCTTGATATTAATAAAATTAAGGAGAAAGCTTTTGAGAAGGGTTTGATCACACGAGAAAAAGTCGATAAAATAAGCGATCAGGAAGCCATTCACTTTATTTTCTATCCGGGTTTTTCCACAAGCCAGTCCGTGAGTGACTTATCAGGACGAGGAGTGGGCCTGGATGTTGTGAAAAACAATATTGAAAAGATAAACGGTACTATCGAGATAAAGACTCAATTGGGCAAAGGGACTAAGTTCATTTTGAAACTACCTCTCACCCTATCTATTATCCAGGTGCTCCTGGTCAAAGATCAGGGGGAGCATTACGCCATTCCATTTTATTCGATCCTTCAGTCCTCCAATGTAAACGAATGGACTTATGAAGACCTTGGGTCCTACAAGATCATGGAGAAAGAGGGACGGACGATCCCCATATTCCGCATGGGTGCACTGTTTAAATCCAGTGTGGAAGAAGAAACAAAAGCCCCTTATCTCATTGAGTTAGGTGTGTCACTGGGGCGATACGGGGTGACCGTTGAAGATATTATTGGCCAGCAGGAAATCGTCATTAAGTCTTTGGGAGGGTATTTAGGGCAGGTGAAAGGGATCAGTGGAGCCACTATCCAGAGTGACGGGGATATCATATTGGTAGTGGATGTTAAATCCCTGTCTGAGATGATTCGAGAGAAAATGGAAGAAGAGAACCAAAAGGCTGAGAGAAATAAATTACCCAGTGAATCTGTTGAAATGCTTGTGAAACAGGAATAGATATTAAAGCATTTTTGAGATGCCGATTCCGGCGGGTTGCCCCTACAACTGATTACGAGGAGTGTCCAGATGAGTGAGAGTCCAGATGATAAAGTCTATTTAAAACTTTTCTTTGACAGTTCGGATGAGTTTATCCAGTTGATTGAAAATAACCTGATGACTTTGGAATCGAACCCAACAGATAAAGAGCTGTTGCACGAAGTATTCAGGTGTATCCACACGATCAAGGGAGACGCCAGTCTCATTGGTTTAGAGAGAATATCGCGACTGGCCCATGAAACAGAAAGCGTTTTAGACCTTATAAGAGATGGGGATATACAGATCACTGGAAATGTTATAGACACAATGTTTGAAGCTATAGAGTTCTTAAAATATCACATCAGAAAAGAGAGCGAAGGCAGTACGGAAGAAATTGATGATGAAGTAGTGATTGAGAAGCTTCACAGGCTAAAACAAGGGATGGATAACGATTTCACAAATATAGACAGTACAGATAATCCAAAAGAAGCGGCTCAAATTGAGATTCAAGGGAAAGATCTTCGGATAAAAGAAGCTAAAGTCCATAAGGACAATGAATATCGGTTTGTTTTATTTAATTTGGACCACATGACCTTTGCCATCTCAATTAATAACATTCAGGAAGTGGTTGATGACATGCCCAGCACCAAAGTCCCCTATGTAGAGGACTACATCGAAGGAGTGATCAACCTGAGAGGGTATATTGTCCCTGTGATCAGTCTGCGGAAGAGACTTAACTTTGTTGGGGGCATGGATAAGGGTGGGCAGATCATGATTATTTTAAAGGACAATGATCGAATTGGCTTGAAGTTAGATGAAGTTCACTCGGTGGAAACCCTGGATAGAGAGAAGATTCATATATCGGAAGAAGCTCTTCTTGGTTTGGATCATGCTTTCATAGAAGGGGTCACTAAAAAAGACGATCGTCTGGTCTTAATCCTTAAGCCGGATGTTCTCCTGGAAAGAAATAAGCTTGTAAATCACCGATGACACAAAGATTGCATTTGGAAATGCAAGGATTTAAAATAATAGGGAAAAGCAGGTAAGTTATGAATATTAGTATATTAATCGTGGACGATTCCCCCCTCACACAGAGTCAGTTGTCCGATATATTTATAGAGGCCGGCTGTCAGATCGTGGATCAGGTGACGGATGGGATCTCCGCCGCCCGCATTTACAAGAAGAATAAAGATAAGATTGATCTGGTCACCCTGGACATCACGCTCCCAGGGAAAGACGGGGTGGAGGTCTTAAAGGAAATTATGGCCTTCGACCCAAGTGCAAAAGTCATTATGGTGAGTGCCATGGGGAAAGATCAAATCATTCAGGAGTGTTTGCAGGTGGGTGCCAGGAACTTTATCACTAAACCTTTTAATAAAGATAAAATACTGGCTATTCTGTCCTATGTTACTAAATAGCCTAAGGGGAGGATTGAAATCATGAGTGAGCAAGGAAATTATGTCAAGCTGGAATCCGAGTATCTGGATAATGAATTAATCAATACGTGTCAGAAGACCTTGGAGAGTACACTAAGTACATCAATTGAGGCTCTTGGCATGGATGAACCGTCTTCATTTAGTACCTGTGCCTCAGTGGAATACAGTGGAGACTTTTCAGGGAGTTTATATATAAGTCTGGACAGAAAATGTGCCCATGACATAGCCCAAATATTGTGGGGAAAGGAAATCCCCACGGTTGATACCAGGATCACTGAATCTGTTAAGGAATTAAGCAATATTATTGGTGGCAATATCGCCTCACTCCTTGAAAAGCAAAACCTGAATATTTCATTAGACCATTCATGGAAGCTTAGCAACTTCGATAAAGATAAAATTACTGCCAAACTAATTAAATGCTACAAATACAAGTTGAATGGTGAAATCATTCAGATAGCATTTCTGGTGAAATAATACCTAAAGAATTACGAAATAACCTATAAATTATATTATTTATTTGACAATGTTTATAATCCATATTATATTAACCTTTAGATATATATAAAGAAATTATGAAAGTGTCATCAATGGTAACACTTTCATTAAGAGAAACATTGGCTGACAGGGAAAACAATTAGATTTCATGCCCACTAAACACCACAATCCATTACCAATAATCTTTTCTATTACTACCGAAAAAGTTAATTCATAAGGGAAATTAAAGCTATGTGTCCTGGGATTAACTTATTATGAGTATTAATTATAGAGTGAGAGGTACTTTTCTGTTTGCAAGCCTTCACTTCATAGCAATAGATCCATATCTATCGTTGTCCATATTTTGTGACAGCCTATAAATGAATTGGCCAATGGTTGGCTGGACTAGCAAATAACTTTTGTGTTTGGATATTTGTTAGTATGATTTGAACCGAAACACACCCCTAAAAGGATGATATATGAATATTTATGTTGGGAATCTACCCTACAGTGCCACGGAAGACGATTTAAAGAATACTTTTTCTGAGTATGGAGAAGTGGCTAGCGTGACAGTTATAACGGATAAGTTTTCAGGACAGTCTAAAGGCTTTGGTTTTATTGAAATGCCAAACGATTCCGAGGCAGATGCCGCTATCAAACAACTCAATGAAAGTGAGTTGAAAGGACGTAATATCAAGGTGAACCAGGCGAAACCACGAGAAGATCGTCCACGTAGACCAAGATATTAATCCGAAAAAACATCTATCTGTCTGATCCGTTAATACGTCCCTAATGAGTTCATAAATATATGAGATATTCCTGAAGGGGTATTATAAAAGCTCTTGTATCAATAATCAGGAGTTGGGAGTGGTCCAGTATAATAGGTCTTGCTTGTGATGAGCTATAGTTCATCTGCAGGACCTGTCTCTTCTATCTTTGTTATGTCCCTATCATAGGACGTCGATCGTTGGATGCCTTTTCTTTCATTGATCCACAGCAGAATGATGAAACCTATTATGAAGAAAACGGCTGTAGAAAGTAAGGCCAGCTTTTTGGATGACGTGACATAGCTGAGTAATCCAAATGAGTAAAGACCGAGAATAGATGAGAGCTTTCCAAACATCCCCCAGAAACCATAAAACTCGGCTAACCTGGATTTGGGGCTGAATAATCCCACCATGGCACGAGTCGCCGATTGGGCGCTCCCAAGGCCAAATCCGGCCATAGACGCCATCACCCAAAAACCCTTTTGACTTTCTACACTATATATCCCGAAAACAGTGATAATCCACCAGGCTACAGTAATGACCAGAGTGCGTTTTGCCCCGATCTTGTCCTGAATAAAGCCGAATAGAATGGCCCCAATAGATGCCGCCACATTGCTTACAATGATCAGAACAATCAGTTCGCCTTTCTCAAATCCAAATACCTCTTTGGCATAGGGAACAGCGAAGGCTATAACCGTGATCAGTCCTGCATTGTAAAAGAAGAAGGCGAAAAGAAGCTTCACCAACTCCTTGAAGTCACTCAGATGTCTGAAAGTTGACATCAATTGCTGATAACCAATCTGAGCGTAGGCTCTTAGCCCTTGAATATCCTGATGTCTTGTCCCACGCTCTTTAACCCAAAGAAATGTCGGGATGGCTGAAAGGGCAAAAAACAAGGCAACAAAAGGATAGATCAGTTTGTAGCCTAAGGAATCCCCATCCATGGACTTTAGAATAACGATTGAGCCAAGTAATGCCAATATCCCCCCAAGAAATCCCAAGCCCCATCCATATCCTGAGACCCGTCCAATGTGATCTTTTGTTGTGATCTCTGGCAGGAAGGAGGATATGAGATTTTCACCCAATGAAAAGCCAATATTTGAGAGGATGACAAAGGTCATGGCCAATATCAAATCGCCTGGTCCCACAAAGTAGAGAGGAGCAGTGAAACCCACACATACCAGGCTGGTGAACAGGAGGAACCGCTTTTTAAGGGCCGAAAAATCGGCTATGGCTCCCAGGATAGGGGAAACGAGAACGACTATCAGGTAGGAAATGGATAAGGTCATGCCCCATAAATAGTCTCCGTGATTTGGATCTCCCACCACCCCTTCAATAAAGTACAGGTTGAATATAGCGGTGATGATCACTGTGGTATAACTAGAGTTAGCGAAATCAAACATGGCCCAGCCAAAGATTTCTTTAGTGAGTACTTTCATATAATTCCTTCTATATAAAATGATTAGCGACTAGTTATACGATAAATTAATGGTCGGGTGGGTTAAAGTCAAATCTAAAGGACAATTATTGTAATAGTCAGCGTTTCTTTGTTTTATTAGTGTTGCTATTTAGTCCCTTACGAGGTTTAAAAGAATCAAAGAGCTTGGGATCCTTTTCTAATAACTCTTTAACTGTAGTACCATCCTTGGTTTTCTCATAGAGCCACTCACCGAGTTCTACTGTCTCGTCGTATACTTTCTGTTCCTCTTCAGTTAACTGATCTCTTATACTTTCTTTTGATATTTTATATTTCATATAGACCTCTTTATATTAAAATACTCTAATAGCATGAAAAACCAAAATAGAATCTCGTCCAACCTCTCTATATATGACTTCTGCATGATCCCCTGGCGATATTTGACCTGTTACTCTGAAGGCAGAATGACCTCCACTCAGGATTTCTTCTTTTTTACTATTCTCGTCATTCAGCACATCAGCAATTTCTTTTTTGCTGAAGCCATGTCTGTAAGCTGATATTGCAAAATCGACTTGAGGCATATTATCTCCTTAACACTTAAGTCTATTAAAAGTTTCGTTAATTTTTTATGATAACTTTCCCTGAAACAGGTTGACAGAGAAGAAAAGAGTATTTATATTTATCAGGCCTATAGCCGTTAGACTTGTTTATGTTCTTTATTCAACCGGATAGTGTATCGGCTTGTGGTGATTGTTTTCTATTAATTTAAAGAGGAATAAAATGAAGGTAAAAATCTTTATTTCACTATTCAGTATAATTTTACTGAGTTCTTTTGTCTATACGACTCACCTTTTCAGCCTGTCAAAACTGGATAAAGCTCTGTTTAAAGCTGTTGAAGATGGCAATAAAAAGAAAGTGGCTGCCCTAATCAAGAAAGGAGCGGATGTTAATTCAGGAGGTCATTTTAAGAATCCCTTAAATACAGCTATAAAAAAGGGACATACTGATATAGCTATTTTGCTCATCAAAAATGGTGGGAAATCCAAATCCTTAAACCGTTGTAATACATCACTAGATTTTGCTTCAAAATATGGAAACTTTAAACTCATTAAATGGATTATCAATCAGGGAAAACGGACAAAAAAAGAAGTTAATATCGGGCATGCAGTTTATGTTGCAGCAAGTAATAAGCAATCAAAAATTGTAAAATGGTACATAACTAAAGGTTATTACAAAATTTCAAAAAGTGATACCTACTTAATGATTGCTGCCTGTAGTGGAGGGCTAACCTGGCTGGTTAAGGATTTAATTGCCAAGGGCGTCAGTGTTAATAATGCAGAAGACGATTTCTTGGGTCAACCTTTGCATTGGGCAATTTCTAGTAATAATATCAAAACAGTTCAATTTCTCTTAAGCAAAGGGGCTGGTGTCAACACTAAAGGTCAAATGGGCAAAACTGCTCTCATTTCAGCCGCTAGATATGATAATTTTAATATTCAAAAACTCCTGATCCAAAAGGGAGCAAAAGTAAATGCTAAAGATGATTATGGCACAACACCTTTGCATAATGCAGCTAGAGGGAATTTGAGACTTTGTAAACTCCTGATTCAGAAAGGAGCTGACGTCAACGCTAAAGATAAGGAGGGTAGGACACCTTTACACGAGGCAGCTTCTAATACTACAAAAAAAGGGCAGTGGAAAGTTGTTGAGTTACTTATCAATAAAGGCGCTAATGTCAATGCTAAAGATAAAGAGGGAATGACTTCTTTGCATAAATCTGTTCGTGGTTTAAATATTGAGATTCCAAAGCTACTTATTAAAAAAGGTGCTAAAATAAACACTAAAAATAAAAAAGGTGAAACTCCTCTTGACCTTGCATTTTTTGATAAGACAAAAGAATTCCTCAAAAAGCAGGGGGCCAAAAGCGGGAAATAATCCCGTATCCCTCCTTTGTATAATATTATCAGCCTTCAATCAATGGATCCACTTGTGGGAGATCTTGTAAACTCCCATAAAACTATTGCTGTATTCTTCGGCTTTTAGTCGTTTTAAAGGGATGGATAGCGTTTCATTTTTGACAAAAACGTTCTTCTTTTTTACGGGTTTCGTGTAACTTTTCCCAAAATAGGTTGACAGAGGCGAGAAGAGTATTTATATTATTATCCATCGGAGTCTTTAGCCCTATTATTGGATAGAAGGGAAATTAAGTCGCATTCCGGAGGAAAGAATGGCCCATTACGATCAAGTCAAAGAAATTATTATCAACCAATTGCATGTGGAGGCCTCAGAAGTCAAGCCTGAAGCTTCATTTATCGAGGATTTGGGGGCGGACTCCCTGGACACTGTTGAGCTTGTGATGGCTCTAGAAGAAGAGTTTGGCGTTGAAATCCCCGACGAGACGGCTGAAAACATTAAAACCGTTCAGGACGCCGTGGACTTCATCGAAGAAAATGCCAAGTAACTAGCGGTGTATATAGGACTTCAGATGGTAATGGGTCTCCTCAAGCTTTTTGAGAGACCGATTCTCAATTTGTCTTACCGTTTCTGCTGATATACCAAAATGTTCTCCCATTTCTTTAAGTGTGTGTTTATCCTCAGATTTCAATCCAAAACGGTGAATTAGGATAGTTCTCTCTTTCGGGATGAGAGAGTTTAAGGCCATTTGGGTGTCTTCCACCATATCCCTTTGGACCAGAGACTCATGGGGATTGAAGGAACTGGATTCCACAATATTCTCTAAAGTAAAGGCATTTTCATCACAGAGGCTGGCTTCCAGGGATGATATGGACACCTCAGAGAATTTAGTCGTCTCTATTTCATGGGGAGGGATGTCGAGAAAATTGGATAATTCCTGAGTGGTTGGGTAACGTTTGTGGTCATTAAAGAACTTGCTAGCGGTCTCTTTAATCTTTTTGAGAGTTTTTTCCTTTCGGTAGGGTAGACGAACCAACCGTCTTTTCTGGGATAAAGCTCGTATGATCATCTGTTTGATCCACTGAGCGCCATAGGTTGAAAAGCGAACATTTTTCTTATGATCATACTTTTGGGCGGCCCGAATTAAACCGATGTTTCCATCCTGTATGATGTCAACTAATGGATATTCCTTTGAGACAAAGGCTTTGGCGATTTTAATCACAAGTCTCAGATTGGACTGGATCAATTGGTTGAGAGCATCCGGATCACCCTTTTGAATCTGTCTGGAGAGTTCTTTTTCTTCTTCAAAGTTTAAAAGCTTATACCGAGAAACTTCTTTCAGATAGCTTTTGATGGAGTCCTGGTAGCCTCCCTTTGTTTTGAAAGCTGTTGGATCGGAAGACTCAGTATCTTCTTCCATGGAGTAATCATCTTCATGGAGTTCATCTGGTTCTAAGTCATCTAAATCTAAGTATTCCACTTCTTTATAGCTTGATAGTCTCATAATTAACTCCTTGCTCCTTGATGTGAGCCGTGCTAATTATAATGCAAAGTGCGTGCCAATTTATTATATTTATTGCCATAGTATTAATTCCTTATTATATAG
The DNA here is from genome assembly GCA_913053665.1 of uncultured Spirochaetia bacterium. Taxonomy (GTDB): domain Bacteria; phylum Spirochaetota; class UBA6919; order UBA6919; family UBA6919; genus CAJXGR01. The sequence continues at coordinate 266 of CAJXGR010000096.1, read as the reverse complement.
ATAGTTGACTTTTTAGTAGGAGAAAGTAGGTCATAAAAAACCTTGTCTTTTAGCCGATTCCTGGAATGCTTTGTCAGAGACTATTGCCGTCTTATTTATCCAGGGTCTGTGTAAAAAAACACACAGGGGGGTGAGGAAAAAAACTCATGGTACATATGAACCCTTTAGGCCTCTCTGTTAGTGTCATACACCTAATAATCATTAGCACCTGAGTCTCGTAAAGTAGAATCTTTAAAAGAGTTTAAAGGGATTAGAAAGATTCATTT
>CAJXGR010000095.1 GCA_913053665.1 uncultured Spirochaetia bacterium | reverse complement strand
GTATAAAAGAATATAACAAGCCTTATGATGTGATCGTATTGGGCGACTCATTCACATTTGCTAAAAGTTCATGGCTCAGTCATTTCGCTGATATTACAGGATTATCAATCATTGCTTTCGATGTTAGAAAAGTTCGTATGAATGATATTATCAAGTCAAGATTCTATAAAGAAAAACCTCCCCTTCTTTTCGTTTATGAATCGGTGGAACGAGAGATCATTCATCGCCTTCTTGCCTTGAACTTAAAGGCCTATGATACATTAGCCCCCAAGAACCTTCCACCGCGGAAGATAGTCATTCAACCCAAAAAGATAAAAAAGTATTATCAATCGAGAATAAAAAGCTCCAAGCTCATCACAAGAGTTTCTGAGGCTATGAATCATATCAAAAAGCTTCCCTTTAGAATCATTGACTATCCTTTAGGAACCGTTCTATTCGATTTAAAAAACCACGGAAAGCCTATATTTTCAAATAAAAGTAATAGAAAAATCTTGATATACAGGGAAGATTTTAATAAAGCCAAAACAACGGAAGCCGAAATAAGAATATCTGCAGATAACATAATAAAACTCCAAGGAATCATTGAGTCCAATGGGAAAACCAGTTTCATGCTTTTAGTATTTCCAGATAAATGGACAGTCTATTCCAGGTATTTAAAAAGCTCTCAAGTCATTCCAAGTGATCTATTTAGACTTCATAAGTATTATCCCGTATTGAGACTCGATCAATCATTTGTTCAAGCCATTGATGACGGGGTCATTGATTTATATTTACCCAATGACACTCATACTGGATACAAGGGCAATCAGATCACTGCTAATATTCTATTAAATCAACTATTAAGGAGAAATCAATGACTTTGCTAAAATCAGTCTTTATTGCCTTATTCATTATTTCATCAGTCTTTGCACTCAAGCAAAGTGACTTTGTCGAAGACCTGTTGGCTGAAAAGGTTTCTCACCAAAAAACCAAGATGTCGTTGAACAAGCCCGGAACTGAGCAAATTAAAGGGGGTAATTCCGTGTCAGACAACGTCCCCCTGTTTTTGCTTGCAAGGATCAATCACCCAATGGAGAGCATTAAATTAAGAACAATACGTAAGTTATACTGTAGTCACACCATATACACCTATGGAAGCATAAAGGAAAAAGTTGATACTCTCTTTGGCTGTGTGAATCACAATAAGCTCATAAGCAGAAAAAGTCTTATCGCCCTCTCCAAAAGCCGTTTCATCTTAACTGATATACATTACTTGAATCCCCGTTATAAAGTCCTAAAGGTCAATAATATAGACTTCTTTGAGAACCCAATGGACTATCCCCTTTACACATCGATCTCTAAATCGACACGAAGTTCCTTCAATCTGATCACCAAGCTCACCATCACAGGGGTTACCGCTATCACACGGGCTACAGGAAAAGCCGCCGATCGATACGGCCCCAACTTTCTCATCCAGAAGGTTAAAGATGAGTTTAAAACATCCGACTTTGTCCACTTAAGCAATGAAGTGAGCATTATGAAAAACTATCGCTATGGCAAGACCTTACGCTTTGCCACTAAGGAACGGGATATAAATGTTCTTTTAAAGCTTAATCCTTCTCTCATTGTTGAACTGACAGGCAATCACAACAGGGATTACGGGAACAGAGCGTTTCTTTACACCCTAAAGTGGTATAAAAACCACGGTGTGAGAACCTTTGGGGGAGGAAAAAATCCTATGGAGGCGAGCAAGCCGTTGATTCTAAAGTTGAAAGACGGGACTCGCCTGGCCTTTATAGGATTCAATCAGTCTTGCCCTCTGAAAGAGTGTGCCAAAAAGCGAAACGAGCCGGGAGCCAATCCATACAACAGGGCAAAGGCCCGAAAAACCCTTCGTAAACTAAGAAAACAGGGGATTCACTTTATTATTGCCTCTGTCCAATTTAATGAGAGAGATTCTTATCTCCCATTCATCGATCAGAAGAAGATCTCTAAAGACCTGATAGACTTTGGCGCGGACATGGTCTACGGCTCACAGGCCCATCAGATCCAGGTTGTGGAATATTATAAGGGCAAACCCATTTACTACGGGCTGGGGAACTTCTTATTTGACCAGATCCATCGATTGGGGGTGCGTCAAGGTATGTTTTTGCATCTTTATTTCTTGAATGGCAGGCTTTTGCAGATTAAACCTGTATTTACCTATATATCCAATAAAAGGAGACCTATTTTGGCCACAAGGCAGCAAAAGTCGCTTATCATGAGGAAAATCTATAGGGAAAAGCTTCTTTATGGTTCCAAATAGCGGTTCAGCCTGCAGCTGATAGACCAGTCATAAAACCTGTCATCTGTAGAGACGCATGGCCATGCGTCTCTACAGATGACAATTCATAAACCTTTTAGTCTATCCTTCTGAACAGTCTATCTTCTGATAAAAAACCTTAAAATGCGTCCCTTTAATTCGTTATCTACATCATAATGCCTGGCACCACGGATCCTCACTAATCTTATATGAAGTCTGTAACGTCGTGCTCTACGAACAAACAGTTGACTTTGCCTGAAGGAAACGTGTTGATCCCTATCGCCGTGCCAAATCCCTATTCTAATACGCCGAATCGCCCTATACCTTCTCTTATTCCAGTCACGAAGGTGGATTGTAGGGGCGAGTCCTGCGATTCTATCTACCAGACCAGGATAACGTAAAGCAAAGTGGAAGGTGGGAAGCCCTCCCATACTAAAGCCGATCAGATGGACCTTTCTTTTGGTCCTGTACCTCTTTTGAACCCAGTGTATCAGATTATACATGTCCTGAACGGATTTTAGACTTCCACGATTGGCTCCATGCTGGGCGGAGGCGGCAAATATATAGTTGTGTCTTGTGAAGTACCGCCCATAACTCCTCATCTTCTTCATGAAGGGATCGTTAAGATTCCTTGTAACCGTTGTGTTGGATCCATGACTGTATATAATAATCTGTGGGAGACCACGTTTAGACCTGTACGGAAGAGCGATATATGCCTTCTGGCCAGCAATCACTGGGTTTTTCTCGATAAGCCTTGTGGAACTCTTCGCATAGGACAAGCCAGGCAATAACAATGAGGCCCATAGCGCTATTCTGAACACCCATTTATATAGGTTTATTCTTCTATTTTGCATATTCGATAAATATAATAAATATGGATGGTCATGTCCCAAAACTTTTGATAGCTTTTAAAGTATTCATTTTGCATAGTATGATCTATTGAATCCCCCAATAAACCCTTTTGGAGGAGATTATATTAAACTTGGCAAGAAAAAGGAGTTAGAGATTGTTTGAATATCTAGTGTCAGAGCCTGAAGTTCAGAGTGGCAAACCCGCCCCCCTCCTCCTGATGTTTCACGGCTATGGAAGCAGCAAAGAAGATCTGTTTGGCTTATCTACCCATCTGGATACGCGATTCCGCGTCATAAGTATCCAGGGGCCTGATAGAATCGATGAATCCGGTCTGACTATAGGCTTTTCCTGGTTTCCCATTTATATGACGGAGCAGGGTATCGGCTACGATCAAAAGACTGCTGAACAAATTATCCCACGTGTCCATGACTTCATTCTTGCCATGGCAAAAGAATATAACGCACAGGATGTCTTCTTATTGGGATTCAGTCAGGGAGCCATGGTCTGTCACGCTGTTTTATTGGCTTACCCTAAATTACTACGGGGTGTAGCGGCCTTGAGTGGACGGGCCAGTCACCTGTTTGACAAAACATATCGTTTGGACTACTTAAAGGATTTCCCCCTATTTGTGTCCCACGGGGTGCATGATGACATTATACCCATTGATAGTGGCCGTCAGATACGTGATTTCTATCAGAAAACCCCTGTGAACCTCGACTATCAGGAATACTCTATGGGTCATGAGATCAATATGGACTGCCTTAAGGACCTCCAAAGATGGGCAAAAGACCGATTGGATGTTTTTTAACTAAAGGAAATAGAGCCGCAAACCTGTCCTGGCAAACAAAAATGTAGATAAGTAAAAAAATACTTTTAATCGCCATAAAAGACGTTAAATTTGTCAGGTATACTAAAAAGTTTATAAATTGCCGCCCCGTAGAGACGCGATTAATCGCGTCTCTACGGGGTGCAGGTTTTATAAACTTTTTAGTATAGAAAAGCCAGGCTTATTTACAGGAGAACCTTTGAAGATTCGTATCCCTATAGCAGTACGATAGGTTTTACAGAAGGTTATTTTAAAAGTCCCTATGAAAATTGTATTGCTATCATCCAGACTGGTTACGGCACAGATACAGATTATGATGATGTGTTAATCATTGGAACAGCCTTGAAATGACGGGCTTTTGAAGCTGTAGAGACGCATGGCCATGCTAAGATACTTAATAGATTATAATTCGCCAACCTGAAATCCATAATGAACCTTCAAAATTAGTTGGGTATACCATTAGTCATTATTTTATAGTCCTGTACAAAACAAAGAGTTAGGTATCCTGGTCTCACGTGACTTTTTAAAAGGTTTATTTAGACGACTTAAAGAGAAAGAGGGTTTTGAAAAGCTTAAAATCAAGATGGTGAGAAGGAAAGAGACTATCTTTATAGAGTTAGGCTTAATTTATTAAAAATAAATTCCTAAATGCCCACCCATTGTATAACCCGTCTTATCATTTATCACTTCATAGAAATAACTTGAATAGAAGCCAAAAGTAAATCCACTAGTAGGGTAAAAGTTAATTCTTAAGCCAGATTCCAGAGAATAAAGATCAAGGAATTTTGATGAATCTGACATGTTAAAATCATAATTTCCATAACTTATAAAAGGTGATATAGAAAGCCAATCAAAAGGACGAATATGAAAGTTAACGCCCTCTGAAAATAGAAAAACTAATGTACGAATAAAACCTTTATATAAGTCTGACTGCTCGTAATGGCCGCCTAAAAATAGCATACCGATAAGAATTCCTGGTTGAAAATGGAGGAATTGATTTTTTTTCGAATCTTTGCCCAGAAGAATAGTCCAATAAATCCCTATCCAAGAAAAATTAAAATCTACATAGGCCCCAACATAGTTAATTTCAATTTGGTTCGGGATGCTGTAAAATTTATAGGTTAATTGATAAGTTGCAAATGGTTTAAAGGGCTTTTTAGAATTAGATTGATTCTTAGCATTTAATGATTGAGATAAGAAGGATAAAATGACGATAGATAAAATCAATTGCTTTAATATAAAATGATACTTATTTGTAGGTCTATATTTAGCTAAAAATATCATCTCTTCATTATCTCGTATCAATATGGTTTTTTTGCCTGAAGCCAGAGTTGTATAGACACAAGATTTCTCTCAAACTATTCGGAATATCATAATATAAAACCGAGATAAAGTCAAGGAAATATATTTTAGTACTATCCAGTTCAGGCAGAAAGAGTCACTGTAGAGACGCATGGTATGCGTCTCTACAATAGGCTTTACCTATAGAGATCAGTGAGTCAACCTGATTTTATAAGTATTGGTGTCTCGGTAGGCTGGTTCCAGCTTTTCAATGATCCTGATTTGCTTCAAAGACTCCTTCTTTTTGCCTAAATGAAATAAAGAAACCATGTAAATGTAACGGGCTTCCGCATTTTTGGGCTTTGAGTAAATATATTTAGCGATATATTCTTCTGATTTCTTATAGTCCTTGAGCTTAAGATAGACTCTGGCAATACCGATTGTCGCCATGAGACTCTCTTTGGGAGAGCTTAGAACGTCTTTATATATTTTCATGGCTTTATCGTATTCGCCCTTCCGATCATAAAAAGAGGCCAATCTATTTTGCAGATTGCTGTGACCCGTTTGGGATATACCCCTTTTTAACACCTCAACAAGCTTTCTATAGTCCGATTTGGCCTCATATATTTTGGCCAGGTCCCTGTAGGCAAAGAAATACTTGTTATCTAATTTGATGGTTTGTTCATAACTATGGATAGCTTTGTCCTCTTGTTTGAGAGTATAATAAATAGAAGCCATGTTGTAGAAAGCCTTTGGGTACGACTGTTTCAGGTTTATGGCTTTCTGAAAAAAGCTCTGGGCAAGAGAGTAGCTCTTTGTCTTTTTATAGAGCATACCTAAATTATAATAGGTTTTCACAGAGTCGGATTTTATGTTGAGAGCTTGTGTGTAATAATGGATAGCTTTTTTATACTGTTCCATCATGGCATAGGTGACTCCAAGGTTTACAATAGCTTTATAGTTCTTCTTATTGAGTGTCAGGATCCTATTATATTCCTTGATGGCTTTTGGATAATCTTCCAGATTATAATAGACCCTTCCAAGATTGAAGCGATACAGTTCATTTTGAGGATACTCCAAAACCAACTGTTCGTAGACCTTTTTAGCATTATTTAACTCTTTGGTTTTCAGGTAAATAAATCCCATATAAGATCGTATCTTCAAGGAGTTGGGATTCTGTTGGAGTCCTTGATTCAGGTAGTACAATGCCCGTGACACCTTGTCCTGTTGAAAGAAATAGATACCTAATAAATAATAGGCGTGTATATACTTGCTATCCAGTCTTATGACCTTTTTAAACTCCTTAAGCCCTTTGGACGGGTTTTCCCGAATGATGATATTGGCCCATTGTACTCGTGCCTTTAACAATTTAGGATCCAGTTTGATGGATTTATAGAAGATGTTTTCGGCCTCTTCAATATGTTTATTCTTTTTATAAGACAGGCCTAATTGATAGTAAGCCCTGGCTTTTCGTTTACCAGAAGACAATTGAATTGCTTTAAGAAGGGTTTGATCGGCTTCACTATAGTCTTTTTTCTTGATATAGTTTAGAGCCAGGTTGAAGTGACCCTCATAGGAGTATTGATTTTTCCTCAAATACGTCTTAAAGCTTTGAATGGCTAGATCATAGGTTTTGGGGTTTTTACCGTAGACCAGACCGAGATTAAAGTGAAGCCTTGAAGAGTCTTTGTTTGGCAAAGCCTTTAAGATGGCTAAACTCTTCTTGAGGCGATTGATCTTGTAATAAGAAAAAGCTAATGTCAATTGAACTTCTTCAGACTGGCGTAGATCAGGTTTCAGCCGTTTGATACCGTTAATCGCTTTCGTTAATTGACGGGTTTCGATGTAGCGGTTTATTTTCTCCAACTTGTTATTGGCAGGTCCAGACAGCTTGATCTTCTGACTGATAAAGTCTTCTTCCGTGTCACGGTCGCTCATGGGGATTATAAGGGTGTTGCGTGATCTTTCAATGTATTGGTCTACCTCCAATAAAATGAAAAACAAGGCGATCAGGAATATCAGAAAAGGCAAAAAGCTTTCTGTAAGAGCCAGTTTAAGGCCTTTTAACGTAATGAATCTTTTCATACTCTTTTCAAGACCTCTAATAAACCTTTCTGAGTCACGTTTTGAATCTCAAGACCAGGTCGTGCATTGATCTCAATGAGCATGGGGCCAATCTTTTCGTCAAGTGTCAGGTCAAAGCCCAGGTATTTGAGGGGGATTTTAGCGGCCACTATCTTGCAAATGTCTAATATTTCTTTAATAAAAGGTAATTCTAAGTCTATCAAGTCCTGATGGGTGTCGGGATGCTTTGTGATGCTTTTCCCCTTATACAGGGCATGGATCGTTTTACCCGTACTGAGATCAAGTCCCACCCCAATACCCCGCTGGTGTAGATTCGCCTTTCCCTCTGAGAGACTTGTGGGTATCCTGAGCATCCCCATGATTGGTTGTTCCATATACGAAATGATCCGTATATCCGCCAGTCCCTGTGGGTAGAGAGTCATCAGGAAGCTTGACGGAAATATCCTTTCTTCGATAACAGCGGTATCATTCATCCCATAAGAATAGGCTCCCATAAGGATATCCGATACCTGTCTCTTTAGCTTTCTAAATGGCAAAGGGTTTTCATGGACATCCAGATAGCCGTTAGCCGTTCTATCCCCTATAATCAAGATACCATGCCCTCCATGCCCTTTATTAGGCTTGATGACAAAGTTTTCATAAGCCTTTATCTGGTCCTCAAAGCTTATCAACTCCCTGAAATCCTTAAAAGTCAGATAGGTTCTGGGAACCGGGACGCCCAAATCTGCTGCGATCTCTTTAGTCCTGAGTTTCTCATCTACTAAGCTAAAATACCGTCGCCCATTATTTGGATAGATATAGTCCAGATTTCTTTTATTCACACCAAGAACCTCGCTGTGATGGCCCGTTAAAATATTATCTATCATATTGTTGCCTCATAAAAAAGCCACGAAACCTGATGAACTCGGTCAGCCGAAACCCTGACCAGCGACCGATCAATATATTCAAGCCTATGAAAAATGAGATCAGTTCAGGGAATGAGAGCATCATGAGTTGGAGGAATATGGAGTTGATGAAGTAGTAAGAAATTAATATCACCAAAATCGTGTTGAAGGTCATGACGAATAGTCTCTTGACACCGTCTTCTTCCATGATGATCGTGACGCGATTGATGGTGATGGCCATTATGGCCACCGGGAAAAAGACGAGACTGATGACATCATAATTCTTCCCTAAGAGGCCAAAATAAAAGACCGTGATCATGACAGCAATCACAAGGGATAACAGTATGGCCATCTTTGGGTGATAAAGGATTTCCAGCTTTGACAATAGAAGATTACCCAGGTAGACCAGGAATATGATGGCAAAAAACAATAAGATTCCCAGGATCACCCCCGTCCCACCTAAAACAGAGGCGATCAGGATGGGTAAAAACGTCCCGAAGGTCTCCAGACCAAACACATTTCTCAAGATCACAAGGATCACAGCGGCTAAGGGCAGCATCAACAAGTAGATAAAGATATTTAGTGATATATTAAACTTCTCGAAGTTCTCCATAATTGCGAATATATTAATAGGCAGGTCTTTAAACTTGTTGCTCAAGCCCGTTTTGGGGATCGTGATCTTCTCAAAGCTGTAGGAATAATCCAATTGGATCTTTGACTTATACTTGAACAAGACTTGATCGCCGTAATATAAAGTGATGTAACGATTGGGTAGCTCGGCGAAGTAGTTATTGGTGGGGCAAAAGGGCACCCAATTTCCCTGTAGGTAAATCTCTACCCATTGATGGGTCACCTTTTTAGGGGATCTGTTCAGGATAATCCCCCCAACAAGCCTGGCTGGTACACCCAAACCACGGACCATGGCAACGTACAGCCTACTTTTCCCATTACAACTGGCTTCCAGGATTTGGAGGGTGGATTCAGCGTCCAGGCCTCCACTAAAGTTCACATATTTGATCTTCTTAATGACAAAGTTATGAATGGCTTTTATTTTATCGTAAAGAGTGTGTTTATTCTTTGTGAGCTTCTGAGCCTTCTTTTGGATGGCCTCTGATCTTGTCTGGATCATCTCAGAGCTTTCCAGGTATTTATTCATGATGGGAGGATAGTTTGCGTCAATGGGCGTGTCAGGCAAGAAGACGTATTTGATGGCCCTGGCTTTTAACTTAACGGTATACCTCATTTTATTCTCACCGATTATGCGATCGGCCGTCCAGCTCATCACTCGGTTGTTATCCTCTTTTTGCAGCCGAAAGTTAAAGGCGTCCGAAAAGCCTTCCTCTTGAAGGACCCGTTGTTTAAGATTATTGATAGGTGCAAAAGTCGATATGTTAATGGATTTAGGACTATCCGTATGACTTATGATCTCCAGGACAAGCTTATAGCCTTTATCGGGGATCACATCAGAAATCTCATAGTCGAAGTAAAATATCTTGAGGAAGATGGATATGATGGGTATAAATAAAAATATGAGGCAAATGATATACCATTTTTTAAGCATAAGTACCGATTAGCCAAGGTTGGTAGCGATAAAATATTTAATAATAACTGTTTGTAGGGGCGACCCGCCGGGAAACTGTTGAATTAGTCTTTTTCACCTAATTGTAACAATATTAATTTGCTATATAACAGCATTTTGTAGGGGTGGGTTTGAAACCCACCCCTA
>CAJXGR010000094.1 GCA_913053665.1 uncultured Spirochaetia bacterium | reverse complement strand
GAACCAAAGGGGTATTCACAGTCCCTGGTGCAATGGCATTCACCCGAATCCCTTTGGATCCAAGCTCATAGGCCAGCGCTTTAGTGAATGAGTTCATAGCTCCTTTGGTCATGGAATAAACTGAGGATGACGCCCTGGAAATCATTTTATGGGCCAGATAAGATGAAATATTGATCACACTGCCTTTGGACTTTATTAATGCCGGTAGGAGCTTTTGAGTTAATAAATACGGGGCCTTAACATTGAGATTCATCTGTAGATCATAATCCTGTTCGGAGACCTCAGACAATGGGGCAAATATGGCTGTCCCAGCATTGTTTACAAGGACATCAATCGAGTTCCATTTGGATAGAATATCCTTTGAGAGCTTATCTATCGTGGAAGCATTGGATAGGTCAGCGGATAAAGTATTTATATCCACCTCAAAGCCCTTTAGGTCATGGGAAACCCGATCTAATTTATCCTGATTCCTTGCAATGAGAAGTATATCCGCACCGTTTTGAGCCATTGCCCTGGCGATACCTAAACCGATTCCTTCGCTCCCACCCGTGATAACAGCCTTTTTCCCTAAGAGTCTCTTCATTTTTTGCCCCACCGGATTGAAATAATATGAGAAAGTATGTAGATTATATCTATTGATTGGAAATATATGACAAAAGGAAAGACGTGACAATAGGCAAATGGTATTTATTTGCCTATTTTGTAAAAATATTACAAATGACGCTGAATGGTGACAATAATGGAAGAACAGAATCCATATGAAAACATCCTGCAGGACTTTGATTTACTTAAAAGATTGATCGTTGGAATAGGGGAAGTCGCTGATATTACAGGAGTAGCCCAAAGAAAGATCCGATACTGGGAAGAGAAAGGGATCATTCACTCGCTAAAAGGGGGTGAGTCAAGCACCAGGCGATATGACTATTTGAATATCAAAAAGATAATATTGATCCAGGAACTGTTGGAAGAAGGTTTTACTTTGGATGCGGCCGCCAGAAAGATTGGTGAGAGAATGAAAAAGCTTCATACAGTCTTTACTCAGCTGGCTGATCAATCAAAAGAGGAGTGAGTTATGCTTAAAGGCTTTCCAGCCTTATATTATTGGGATCGATAAACTTTTACAGATCTTCTTTGCAAGAAGATTTGGTATTTTATTATGTCCTGGGATAGCCTCAAGAGACCCTGTAAGAGGATTGATCCACAAGAAATGGGGGGTCTTCGCGTTTAAGATAGCATCCATGACGACGTAGATGTTTAAGCAGCTTTTGACGCTTCATTAGATCGTAATTATTTCTTTTAGAACATCGTCAGAGAGTCCCCGTAAAGCATCATCCCGTCGATCCTGCAGGATCAATGAAATGGCCTCTGACAAGTTTTGACAGCATTCTTCAATGGTTTTACCCAGCCCATTAGCTCCTGGTATTTCCGGACAGTAGGCAATAAACCAATCCTCTTCTTTTTCAATAATTGCTGTAAACTCATTATGCATTTTTTCCTGCTTTTAACTGTTGAGATAACAATAATATAATCATGAAGTAAGGATTAGTCAAAGGGATTATAGAAAATCATTGACACTCTTCAATTATTAAAAAAAGCTTGACTAATCTATAAAACGTGTATATACTTCATAATATGAAACCTTCTATCAGTCCAAAAGATATTGCTCAATGTCGTGACTGTGTCTCCACTAATCTGCGAATGACTACTCGTGCTATCACACAGGTTTATGACGAGATCATGCAGTCCAGTGGTTTGCGTGGCACGCAGTTTACCCTAATGGCGATGGTCTTTGGCATGGGTCCTGTAACGATTACAGGTTTAGCCGAAGCCTTGATTATTGATCGAACCACCCTCACTCGAAACCTTAAACCCCTTTCCAGGCAAAAGTTAATCCATATCTACGAGGGAGAAGATAGAAGAACCCGAGAGGTTGTTGTCACCAATAAAGGAAGGGAAGTAATTGCTAAAGCTCTGCCCCTTTGGGAGAAAGCTCAAGCTCATATCCTTAAGAGCTTCGGTGATCAGCGTTGGAAAGATCTATCGGGAGAACTCAAAGGATTAATTTCAGCGAGTCATATAAAGTAGTTTTTTTATCCATAAGAGTGTAACTGCACTTTATAGAGTGTATATGCACTTCATTAATAAAGGAGGATCAGTATGAATGACGAATCAGTACAAGAACTAGCTTCAAAAGAGGGAGTTGATCAGCCCTTTTCTGCTGAATCATTGAAAAAGCTATGTCTGGAAGAAGGGGCTGATGATGTTGGTTTTGTGAACATTGATCGAGAGGCCATTTCCTTCGAGCGAAATGATCTACTCACAGCCTACCCTAAGACTCAGACCATTATTTCCATCATTAAAACAATGAACCGTGAAAACATCCAGAGTCCCATTCGATATGTGGCAAATAACGAGTTCCATCATATGTCTCACCATATTGAAGAGATCTCCCGACGAATCATACTCAAACTCAACCAGCGTGGCATACGAGGAGTTCGAACCAGTATGGGTTTCCCAATGGATGCAGATCGTTGGCCTGGTAAGATTTGGTATGTGAGTCATAAGGTCATGGCGGTTCAAGCAGGGATCGGTCTAATGGGTATCCATAGAAATGTGATTCACCCAAAGTTTGGCAACTTTATCTTATTAGATTCTATACTTATCGATACTCCAGTCGACCGATATGATCAGCCTCTTCAAGAGAATCCCTGTTTTGAGTGCCGTTTATGCATTTCAGCCTGCCCAGTGGGAGCTGTACGCGAAGAAGGACTTGACTTTACTGCCTGTGCCACTCATAACTACAGAGAGTTCATGGGGGGATTTCAAGACTGGGTAGAACAAGTCGTCTCATCAAAGTCGGTTAAGTCCTACCGATCAAAGGTTCATGATCGAGAAACCGTCTCCTTCTGGCAGTCCCTGTCTTTTGGAGCCAACTATAAGGCGGCTTACTGCATGGCCGTCTGTCCAGCTGGTGAAGACATCATTCACCATTATCATGCCGACAAAAAAGCCTACGTTCAGGAAATCGTAAAGCCGTTAAGAGAGAAGGAAGAACCCGTCTATGTCAACAAGGGAACACGGGCTGAGTCTATTGCTAAACGCAATAAATATAAAGAATTACGTTACGCTCACTTTCATATGAGACCTAGATCTGTGGCTCAGTTCCTTATGGGCATCAAATTGGTCTTTGATCCACTGAAAGGAAAAGGGGTTGAAGTGACTATTCACTTCGAGTTCACCGGTAAAGAGAAGGTATCCGCTACGGTTACCATATCCAAAGGTCGGTTAGAAGTCCATGATGGCCTGATCGGCAAGGCGAATCTCCGTGCCAAAGTGGATAGTGAAACATGGGTTGCTTTTCTTAATGGTGAGAGATCCCTTTTCAGAGCCATTATTACCAGGAAACTACGGATCAAAGGGAATCCCATTCACCTTATGAGGTTCCAAAACTCTCTGGCTATTTGATTCAGTTCAAGAATTATAATGCAAAACACCTGGTGACAATAGCCTGTAGGGGGCAGACTCATGTGTCTGCCCGATCCAAAGCATTATGCAGGCACAAGAAGGGCGAATGCCACCTCTCTGTACGGGTTCAACATGTTGAACCCGTACGGAGAGGTGATGGAAGGACGAACACGTGGGTTGACCCATTTTCTCCTTCCCAAAGTCCTTGAACCACTTATTTATATTGAACTGATGGCTCACACGTTTAAAGGAGACTTGATCAAATGTATTATCCACCGTGCAAAGATATAAAACCTTCCTCCCCTTCCTGTTGTGAAAGGTTAGTAGAACCTCTGACCAGCTATGTCCGCCTTCTACAACAACTTTACCATACTTAATCCCTAAACCTTTAACCAGGCAGACAAAGGCCATTTCCCGTTCACTGCACCATCCAAAAGTGTAAAAGCGACCAAAATCTGGGTGAGAGTATAACTGGCGAGGGCTGAATAAATCCTTATAAAAGAGTGTGGGCAGGCGGTCAATATCGGCAAAGGATTTGTATTTTCCATATTCAGGAGGGGGCTTTATGGACTTCAATCTTCTGGATTTCCTAATGGATCTGATTTGATACCTAGGATTGTTTGCCACCCAATGCCAAAAGTAAGGTATTCGCAAAACCCCTGATCGGTCCCCGTCTATAGCTCCTGAGGAGGTAAATAGCTTGTGATAGAACAGGATTTGATAAAACAAGTCTTCATTAGGTTTGTAGTTTGGGTGGATGGAATAAGCCTTGCAAAATCGCCTAAATTGCTCTTTGTAGTGATTCTGAATCCCTTTACGATGATTTGTATAGACCTTCCTGAAAAAGTCAAAAGGATTGACTTTTTGATAGGATTTTAAGGGTTCAATATATTTAGCATTACGATGGAGTGAGTGCCCCTTACTATTAGTGACAGGATCATTTTTGCCACAACTCATTGCCAAGAGGACAATTATTGGGATGAATAAGTATTTTTCTATAAATAGTCTCTCAAGATTCCATCATCACGCAGGCGTTGGAGATCACATCTATATTATTCTTTTCGCAGAACTCAATGGCTTTGGCTGACTCAGCCCCAGGTTGCATCCAGACTTTCGTAATCCCAAGCTTTAGACACTCTTCCACCACCTTCTCAGTCACTTGTGGGGGAACGACAACATCGACTACACTCACTTTCTCAGGGATGTCACTTAAGGTTTTGTAGACAGGTTCGCCGTCCAGTTCAGTGATAGCAGGGTGTATGGGGTAGACCTTTTTCCCCAGCTTTTTTAAGTGCTGGTAGATCTTGTTCCCGTATTTTTCGGGGTTGCTGGAGGCTCCCACAACGGCAAATACATCTTCTTTCAAGAAATCTTCGATCAGCATAGATTTATCCTTTGCTTTTTATAACATTTAACTAAAAATATCTGCCACAGAGGCTCTGAGACACAGAGTTTTTACAGATTATTTTCTTCTCTGCGTCTTTGAGTCTTTGAGTCTTTGTGGCAAAAAATGTTTTCTAATTATTTCATAAATACAATCAAAAGCCCAAGGGCTGTGCCATAGGCAGTCGACGCATAGGGATTGCTCTGGATGGGACAGGTCCCTGTCTGACAGCCCACAAAATAATAATAGGCAAAGCCTAGGCCTCCCCCGATCAGAACTCCCAAAACTATTTTAAGTATCATGTATATCCTCAGTAATCGACTATTGGGACTTAATTCTTGCCCAAGATACGATCTATTTTATTTTTATCGAAACCAACAATCTTACTTCCCTTAAGAAGTATGACGGGAACACCCTGCTGACCGGTTTTTCTAACCATTTCCTCTGCCGCTCTCGAATCCCGTGTGATATCTATTTCCTTGACCCGGACACCGAGGCCATTCAGGTAGTTCTTAGCCTGAGTGCAGTATCCACAAGTAGGTGTTGTATATATTGTTGCATCCATAAGCTTTTCCTCCTTTGATAGTCATTTAGCCCAGTGCAAGACAGAGTCATTTCAATTGAACCATGGGATAAAATCGGATAGCTCGTTTTCCAGCTTTCAGGCCGGCGAAATAACCGACCTGAAATCCATCGTGATCCTAAGTATTAAAGACTTGTTAACTTAGAGACCAGCTTTTCTTCGTTTTGCACGCCCACCATCTGTTCAACGGCCTCGCCGCCGTTAAAGATCATTAAAGTGGGAATAGACATGATCTTGAACTTTTGTGCGATCGCAGTATTTTCATCCGTATTGACTTTTACGATTTTGACTTTCTCGCCCAGTTTTTCCTGGACGGTCTCAAGGATCGGTGCCTGCATGCGGCAGGGCATACACCAGGGGGCCCAAAAGTCCACTAATACAGGGACACTTGACTTTAATACTTCTGTCTCAAAACTTTGATCGGTTGCTTCAGCTAATGCTGCCATAACGTAATCCTCCTAAATGATTGCTATTCTGCTTCTTTAATAAGAAGGGTCATCAATTGATTGACAAATGAACTTCTAATCTTATAAATAACCAGATTCCCGTATCGTATCCCTTCAATCACTCCAACCCCCTTAAGGACAGCTAAATGCTGCGATAATGTGGCCTGAGGGATTTGAAGGCATTCCTGCATGATCTTGACACAGCAACTTTCAGACATCAACCCACAGAGGATCTTGAGTCTCACAGGATGTCCCAAGGCTCGCAGCATTTCTGCTTCTTGTTTGAAGGATGTTTGTTCTAAAAGTTCTTTTTCTTGAATCATTATAGTTACTTTTGAATATTCAAGTTCTTGTATATTGATTTTAAAGATAACAGTTTTTTCTGTTTCGTCAACACTTATTTTAATATCTCTTGAACTTAACGGCTATTTGCTTGGTGAATTGTAACTTGTGAGAGAACTCAAGATTTCAGCTTATTCCAGAAATCCGATGGAGAGAGGTTTAAAGGAGAAAGAACCTGGCTGGTATACTCTTTTTCTACAGGTATTTCATGAAATAGCTTGTCCTTCAACTGGTAGAACTTGAAGCTTTTCTTTTGTGGATCCACAATCCAGTATTCCAAAATACCACTTTGCTCATAGACCTTGTACTTCACGCCAAGATCCAGGTCCTTTGTCCCTACTGACAAGACTTCAATGACCAGATCAGGGGCTCCCACGACCCGCTTTCCTTTCAGGATGGCTGATCGCTCACGGGATACAAACAAAAGATCCGGCTGATAGATGTTCTGATCGTTGAGTTCCACATCGGTGGGTGCAAAATAGATTTTCCCTATGGGGTGAGATTCCAGAAACTTTGAAATAATGAGGGTCAATTTCATTAAAATGTCCTGGTGAAATAGAATGGGGGCAGCGGCCATGATGAGAACTCCTTCCACAAGCTGATAGAGAAATCCATCGTCCTCAAGCTGGTCATAGGAGGATACATCAGCCGATTGCAGATGATACCTGGCTTTTTTCTGAGTCATTGTTTCTTTCATAGTGATAATATACTCATATTCTTTCAAGTTTTCCACAATCATTTAAACCGATGAGTCGATAATGAAAAGCATTGGATGGACGTTAAGTCCTTTCCGATAAAATACTTCTTGATTTATCAAGATTTTATGTCATATTTATAGCATCATTATTAATGGAAAAGGGGGGAATGAAAATGAAACAATGGTTTGTGATCTTTTTGATAATTCTGATGAATATTGTAGCCTGTGAGAGTAATGAACACAAATGGTTTAAGGCGGCTCAACAAGGCGATAAGGAAACAATCGCGTCTCTTGTTAAAAAAGTAAACGTGAATGTCAAGGATGATGATGGTAGGACAGCTTTACATAAGGCGGTTTGGAACAAGGACTTTCTAGCCCTACTGATCAAGAATGGAGCCAACGTAAATGCAAAAGATAAATCGGGTAAAACACCCCTTCATTTGGCGGCTGATGGTGGTAGTGATGGTAAAATGCAAATGGACATTGTAGATTTACTGATTAAAAACGGGGCTAAAATTACGGGTGATAACGATAGTACAGCACTCCATTTAGCGGCTCGGATCGGTTATATAAAAGAAGTGGCGAGTCTTATCAGGAAAGGTGCTAAAGTCAATGCCAAGTCTAAGGATGGCAGTACAGCTTTAGATTTGGCGGCATCTAACGGTCATAAAGACGTTGTAGAGCTACTGATTACAAAAGGGATTAAAGTAAAGTCTGAGGCTGGCGTATCAGCTTTGTTTGGAGCGGCTTCTAATGGTCACAGTGATGTTGTTGATCTGCTGATCAAAAGAGGGGCGAACCTTCATGCTACGGATGAGTATGGCAGGACAATTTTGTATGAAGCGGCTTCTGATGGTGGCCATAAGGACGTTGTTCTACTGCTGATCGAAAAAGGAGCCAATGTGAATGCCAGGACTAAAGAGGGCAGGACAGTTTTGCATGGAGCGGCTTCGGGTGGTAATGATAATAAGAGTGTTGTAGAACTGTTGATTCAGAAAGGTGCCAAGGTAAATGCCAGGGATAATAAGGGCGAGACACCTTTGCATGACGCGGCACGTAGTTTTTATGATAATGGAGACATTGTTGAAGTACTGATTAAGAACGGAGCGGACGTAAATGCCAAGACCAGGACCGGTAGAACACCTCTCCATGAAGCAGTTAAAAATCTTAATAACAAAGCTATAGAGATGCTGATCAAGAACGGTGCCAAGTTTAACGTAAAAGACGAAAAAGGACAAACTCCACTGGATTTAGTAGAAGGTGATTGGAGCAAGTTGTATATAGCAACTGTATTCGGCGATAAGGAAGAAGTCACTCGTCTTGTTGATAAAGGAGTCGACATTAATGTCAGGTATGGTCGCATTACAGTTCTCCATAAGGCGGCTCAATGGGATCGTAAGGGCATTGTAGAGCTGCTGATCAGGAACGGAGCGCATGTCAATGCTAGTGATGGTGATAATGATGGTAAAACCCCGCTGGATCTGGCAAAGAGTGAGGAGATGAAGCAAATCCTCATTAAAGCGGGTGGGAAAAGTGGGAAGGATTTGAAGTAAATATCATGACGTTTAAATATCTTTTTGATAAAGACTTAAATGATATTCATTTCATTAAACATGGGGTTTCAAAAGAAGAGGTTTACGAGTTCTTTCATGATATATTATATTTAGAAAGAAAAAGAAAAGACAAAAGTTTTGAGTCGATTGGGAAATTATTATCAGGAAGATATTTGAAAGTCGTTTACCGGACATTAAAAGACGGAACTTATTTTATCATAACGGCCTTCGATATTTTTGATAACGACGAAAAAAGCTTGATAGAAAAGGAATTAAGAAGATTATGAAAACAATTTACAAAAAGACATTTGTGGTGGAATATGTTATTCCTGAAACAGAAGAGGAAGAAAAGGAGATCCAAGGAATAATCGAGAGATCAGAGCAGGGAAAAGAGAAGTTTAAGAACTATAATGTGATTGATAACCGAAGCGAAGATAAATCCTACAAATTGTTTAATAGCCATGAGTAATTTGTTCATCTCCCCAAATTATGCGAAGAATAAAGAAATGATTAAAATCTTCAAAAAAGCGGGTGGGAAAAGCGGGAAGGATTTGTCAGACTAAAACGTCAGGAGAAGATCGTGAACAATCGTATTTCAATGGATCCAAAAGTCTCTCATGGACAGGCTTGCATTCAAGGAACCCGAATCCCGGTTCATCAGATCGTCCACATGTTGGCCCAGGGGGATACTGTAGAAGAGCTTCTTAAAGAATACCCTTCACTGACGCAAGAGGACATTTTTGCGTGTTTGGATTACGCCGCAACATTTGGATGAAGAAGTCATAAACTCCTCAAAAAAGCGGGTGGGAAAAGGGGAGAAAGATAATTATCTGGAGAAATAACATGCTGGAAAAGGATAAAAGAGTCATAGAACAGTTCAAACATCTCCTTGAGCAGAAAATTAAAGTATATGAGCTAAAGGTTTTTGGTTCTAGAGCTCGTGATGAGGCTAGGGAGGAATCTGATCTTGATGTACTGGTGATTGTAGAATCCATCAGTCATGCTATAGAAAAAGAAATCAGCAATTGTGCCTGGGAAGTGGGTTTTAATAATGATGTGCTTATTGTAGCTCTTCCAATGAGCATTGATACTCTCAAGAACACTCCAATACGTGAGTCTATTTTCATCCAAAATGTTTTACGAGATGGTATCACTGTATGAATGAGGAAAAAGAGATTCTGATAAAATATAGAATCAAACAGGCAAAAGAATCAATCGATGAGGCAAGGATTCTTTTGAGGGAGGGGATGAGCAGGCGATCGGTTATGAATCGTCTCTATTACGCAATGTTCTATTCTGTGTTAGGAGTCCTTCAGAAAAAGGATATCGGCACATCAAAGCATGTAGGTGCCATCTCATTCTTTGATAGAGAGTTTGTTAAAACTGGTATTTTTACCAAAGAAATGTCAAAGACCTTACACCGCGCCTTTGAACTTCGACAAAAAGCAGATTATATGGAACAGACAGAGATT
>CAJXGR010000093.1 GCA_913053665.1 uncultured Spirochaetia bacterium | reverse complement strand
CGTATTGAGAGGCTTGTGGTGAACTATTTAAACAAAGGATTATGAGTCACCCAGAGTATTAGATAATATCCTGGGGAGTGACTAATCATTGATGGGTTTAATACCTGTAGGGGCAGGGTCATCCGGCCCCTACAACATGGTGGATAATGCGACAGTTTCTTACGCCTCTCCCTACAAGTGGTTGGGTGAACTCAATTTGGGCTGGTGACATAGAACCGATAACCGGATTGTATTTGTTCTTTGGCTAAAACCTTTTTGATCCGCTCTAAGGCATCATCTATCTTTCGCTTATTGTAATCCGGCACTTCGAGACTGATCTGGAGGAGAGTGTATTTCCCGTCTGGTGTGACGTAAAGGCCTCTCACCAGCTTTTCGTTCATGGCTATGCTTTTCTTTTCCTTGAGTTCTTTATCCGTATGAAATAGCTTTAATTTCAGGTTACTAAGTAGTTTAGTGACCTTCTGACCTCGACCCACATGACGTTCTATAAAACCTTTAAACTCCTTCTCAGTAAGAGGAAGCATGGCGATAAGAGCCTCTAATAGAAGTTCAGTCCTTGATTCTTTAGATAAATCAGGACTAGTGAGCCATTCCTTCAGCTTTTTCTTTGTATAGTAAGGGGGAAAAGCTTCCTGTAAAGTTTCTACAAATAGATCATTAGGATTTCTTTGACTTACATGAGGGAGTATCCATCGAACCAAGTCATTTTTGTTTGGAGGCAGTTTATCAAGTTTATCTCTCAGTCTGTAAATAACAATATCTGAATATCCATCATCTACATAGTGTGGAAAAATCAATGCTTTAAGTCTACCTTTTGAATAAATCACCTTATTAGCCAACTGTTCAGCTTTTGTTGAATCATTTGTCACATGTTTCAACAGAAACACTTTGATGTCTTTTACAGTAGGGAAAAACTCACTCATCAGCTTCTGAACGATCCGTTGATCCTGAGAAATATATTGATGGATAAAGCTTTTAAGCTTTGGTTTATCAAGAGGAAGCTTTGCATATAATGTTTCAGCAATAAGATCAGCCATAGCCTCCTTTGAGATTGAGGTCTGCCCTATTAATCCCTTTAGCCTTTCCTGGGAATAGGGAAGAACAGACCCTAACAGATCAGTGATCAGCTGAATAGACCTTCCTTTCTTAACATAAGGAGATAATAACTTCTTAAGCTTTGCTTGGCTTGGTTTTCTAGTTTCAATCAAACCCTTCACTTCAAGTATATCCCTGGAAACATAGGTATGAGAATAATTAGTGAGGCTATCCACACGAGTGACGTATTTCGTTTTCCAGAACTTTCTGGTGAGACGTTGGATTACAGGTAGTGTTTCATTATTAAAGATCCCTTTATCATCCCTGAAAGCAACTAAAAGAGTCTTATCAATGGTAAATCTCTTTCTGAGCGGATTATAATAGGTCAATTGATCGTGGGTTGCAATATCCACCTCATATTTTGATAAATGCTTTTTGCTGTAGACTCTTATAGCACGTATAACCTTTGATATATGTTTGGAAGAACTCTTTGCTAGTCTAACAGTCATCCGAAGGGCCGATTGATCTACACTGATCTGATTGTTGATATCTCGACCAAAGGGGACAGATTGGACGTATAAGAAAAGGTCTTCAGCCAACTCCTTGCGTTTATCAGGGACTTTGTAATAAGCATTTCCTTGATTCAGAACTTTATTCATGGTTTTTATGATGTCAGCTAATGAACTCGTGTGGATAATCTGAAGGGATGAGTCCCTCTCCAAGTACCTTTGAAGGGATTCTACAGCTTTTAAGAACTTAGGGTCTTTGATACTATCAGGTTTCTTAGAATCTATGGAGACCTCAATCATTGTATCCCAGCCGAAATGTTTCGATATAAAGTTGATAGCATCCTGTGAATAAGCTTTCTGCCTAAAGTAGCTTTCAGGATACTCGATGCCCTGAGCATCATGGGCATATGTGAGACTTAGGCTTAAGATTATAAATAGAAGGAATATAAAGGAAGTGAATACACTCATTAAGCCTTTAAAGTAAAATACCATTTATTTCCCCTTTAATGCATAAGTCAAGAATATATTATAATTATCCTGTAAAAACAAGTAGACATCAGCTTTTACAAAAGATGGACTGAAAAGCAAAGCGGGCGTTCTTCGGATTCTCACCGATTCGACGCGCCGTATAGGGCCACCAATCGGATCCAAAGGGCAAATACAGTCTCACTCTATATCCATCAGCCACCAATTGCTTTTGCAGGGATCGACGCACCCCATAAAGCATCTCAAACTCACAGGTTTTAGGCCCCCAAAACTCCTCTGACAAGCCCACTGTGATGGTATTGATCATTTTCGTCGTGAGTCCCGAAAATGGGGTATACCCTATTTTTTTTAGCCAGAGAAGATAACAACAACTTTGCCAGGTGAATGTAATGATCATCAATATCTTTTTTCCTGGTCCATGCAAAGTCAGGTCTCCCCACAAAAGCTCCCTTAACGAGGCGTACAGAGGTACCCAGTTCTATAAGGCCCCGTATATCCTGTTCACTGCGGTGTAAATAAGCCTGGATGGTGATGGCGGCAGGGAGATTCTCTTTCCTCAAGAGCCTGTGAAGGTCTAAGGTTTTTGGGATATAAGAGTCATCTTCCATATCCAACATCAAATACTTATTGTTTTGATTAGACTGTTCAGTCATACTGTTAGCGATTTTCAGGGCATTTTCTTTGCCCAAGTCATCGGAAACCAAATAACCGATTTGGGTGGGATCTACTGAAAGGTGATTGTCTAGTCCAGAACGGTTAAGACTGTGAGAAGCCGATATGATTTGAGTGATATTCTGATCAATGAGTTCCTTTGAGTCGACATATTCTCCCAGATAGTAAAGGGATGGGTGAAAGCCTTCTTTCATAAGAGATTGGGCTGTTGAAACAGCCGCATCAACGTTTGATCCGGCAATAAATCGTTTCGCTAAGTTGCTTGTGATCCTGTTTGTTTGCATGAATCGGGTGATACGGGAGCTTCTGGCCAATGAAATCATGATCTTTTGTCATATCTGTGTGACTTTATTTTCCTTTGCCATCATTAACTCCCCTAGATTATTCTAAAATATTATCTGGGAATAGAACACCAATAGATAAGTAACATACGAATTAGTAGGGCTGTAAAATACCGTATCGTTCCGTTGAGTCAATTGGATCTCACTATTATTTGCCACTACCAAAAGTTAATCTCTATACTGGAAGCATTTAGCCGCTGATGACACGAATGTTTTTGATTTATACACCTTTCATTAAATTTCCCCAGCCCTCATTACGATAGGTAAGTCATAGTCTATTCATTTTGAGGAAATTATGAGCTTAAAACGCATTGTCTTAGTGATCCTGGCATTTATAGTAATCATCCTGCCAATTTACATTCTCGCTTCCAGCAAGGTGAAATCCAAAGTCAAAAAGATCGGTATTCTTAGGAATAACAGGTTTACCTTTAAAAGTTACGGCTTTTATATCAGTCATGAAGGCCATATTCTCACGACCCATTACCATACCCAGCAGTTGAACAGTATAAAAATACGTCCCACACGGACCATCAACGCCCATCTATACAAAAGCTCGCCTCTGGAAGGGTATACTATTTTCAAGACCCGTGTCAGTTCTATGGATCAAATCTATCGACTGGGGGACTCAGACAGCGTGGATATTGGGGATCAGGTCACGTTAGCGGGTGAGACTAGAGGCCAGATACTCTACAAGCTGAATAACTTTAATAACTATCATTTCCCATGTTTCCTGGCGGACTTTTCCTATACCATGATGGATATGGGAAAGCCTGTTCTGGACGTGAATAATAGAGCTATCGGCATGCTCATCAACTATAAGAACAGCGTGATCATTATCCCCATCAATCGCATCAAGCCCTTGATCAAGAAACCCTTGAGAGACCTTCAACATAGAAGACCCGGGGGGTATAGAATCGTTTATATTGATAAAGTCAGGGCAACAGCCAAGAATGCTAGTACAATCCCCATGCCAGTCAAAGAATACGGGGGGAATCCTGACTATAACTTTGGGTCCATCAAAGACATGGCCTTCGATCAAGATAACAATCTTTATGTCATTGATGACGTTTATCGGGAAGTTAAAAAGATTGCTCTTTCTGGTCTGAGAGAGGAATTTACCTCTCCCAGGATGGTTCAACCCAAGACTCCATCATTGAAAATGGATGATAAAAAGACTCCATCGCTGAAGGGTAAGATGAAAGGGAAACCTGTAGTGGTTGATAAATCGGTTGAAACAAGGAAGGAGAAAGTCTCCCATAGACCCATCAACACCAGGAAAGCATTCATTAAACAGCCTGTGAGTCTAACGATCACAGCAAATAATAATATCTATATTTTAGATCATGCCCGACGTAAGATTGTTTTGTTTAATCAGGACCTAAAGAACGTTTATGAAATCAATTACAATAATGTTGCCAAGACCTTTAATCCCATTAAAGTGAGAGCCTTTGGGAATGAATTATTTGTGGTTTCAGACGTTCATCGTCTGTATCACCTTGAGCAGGACAAGATGAGCCTGAAGATTAAGGCTATACACAACAAGCTGGCCAGGATCGAGTTTATGGATCTCGCCCAGGAAAATGGCCTATTTTACTGGCTGGATCATGCTCATCATGAAATCCGCATTATGGATAAGAACCGTGTGGTGTCCAGGAGGTTTAAGATCCAGGCTAAAACCCCCTACCCTTCGTCCATTGCCATCTATAAGGGTATCATTTACGTGTTTGATAAAGAGTCGGGGGAAATAAGCCTCTATGACGGAAAAGGCAAGTTTATAAGATATTGGAGTGGCGATATTTCCAATAAATCGGGAAGTCCAACTATCATGAGAATAAGTCCTGCAGGAATCCTGGCCATTGCTTATGAGGGTCACCCGCATATTCGTCTCTTCCAATTGAACGGTACCCTCATAAAAATCCTGAGTCCCTTTTCCAATCAAGACAGGGAGGTTGAAAATCCCATCTCTATTTGCATTGATCCCTTAAAACGACTCTCCATCATTACGGGAGGCCCTGGCGTTCACCTGTACCCAACAGAGAATACGAAGATTGCTTCACCCGGTGACTCCTCTCCCAGGTCTATTAAATACCTATTAAAGAATGACTTAACGGTATCCTTCAGAGGGATAGCCAGCGATTCCAAGGGGTTGTTTTTCCTGTCGGACACCCGCAAAGATCGTGTGTTTGCCTTCCCAAAAACCCCCGGTGCCGAGATCATGTCCTTTAGCGGCAAGGAACTGGGTGAATTGAATCAGCCCGTTCAATTAGCCTATTCCAAAGGGTATCTATACATTGCCGATAAGGAGAATCACAGGATCGTAAAGATCGACGCTAAAGGTATTCTCCAAAAAGCCTTTCCTGTACGTACAAAGAATGGTCGTATCTTATACCCTCAAGATCTTACGGTGAGTGAGTCAGGATTTGTCTATGTACTTGCTCAAAACAGGGTGCTTAAGTTTGACACGGATGGAAAGTATCTAACGGAGTTTAGGGTGGAACAGGGAAAAGACAGCTATCTGGGTTACGCAAAAGGGATAGCCGTAAGTGATGGAGATGATACTCTCTATATATCAGATACTTACAACAACAGGATCTTGCGTTACGATGATAAAGGCACTCTCATAGACTATTTTGGCCGACTGGGTGGCGGGAAAGTCACAGTGGCTAAGCAAGGCAACGAGGAATTCAACAGGCCCTGGGACCTGATCATCCATCTGGGCCAGCTTTACGTGGTGGATAAAGGCAACCATAGGGTGATTCAATACGCCATTCAGTCTTCTCAAGGGCAAACGAAAGAATAGCTTACTGGTTCCCTGTATAGCAGGGGTCACCCCACCCCTACTATACAGGGTTTGTTAGATATCTCTCGTCATGATCCACTTTAGGACATCGTCACGTACACTATTTTCAGGAAAACAGTCTACCCCCCTGAAATATTGGATCAATGTCTCTTTAGTAAAGGGATCTTTTCCCATCGGTAAGTTTAGTTCCTGGATGGATGGCCCTTTTAGCTCATCGGATTCAATGGTTATCATATCGATACGGCCTTTTACTATATGCAAATCTATCCTGAAGGCCCCCCATGGGAAATCATGGTGGAGAACCATCTCAAAGGTCGGTGTTAAGCCGTATCGCCAGTCCCAGGAAGAGAATTTCTCCATCAGGTCACTGATCCCATAGTTATTTTCATCCACCTGGACTTCCTGGGCTGTGCCGCCGTAAATCCTTACGAAACTTCCTTTTAAGCCTTCCATCATGGTCTCAACCGTTAGGCCTTTTCGTATTTGATTTAGATTCATTACATTAGATCGTCTGGATTGAATCCCCTTACCCTTGATCGTCTCTGTGGAAGGCTGTAAATAGCGAGTCAACCGATTCAGGTCTGTGTCAATCAATAGAGTTCCGTGATGGCAGGCTAATCCACGGGGTAAGTAAAAGGCATTCCCCGAAAACTTGAACCCGTCAATGGTTAAGTCACTCTGGCCGGAACGTTGGGCTTCTATACTCAAATCTTTCAGTGCTTGTAAGATAACATCAAACTGTCGCTTCAGGTTATAGAGTTTTTTGGGGGTCATAAAGGCGAAGTTAAGGTTCCCTTCATCCTGATAAACCGTGCCTCCGCCTGAGATACGTCGGGCTAACTTCCCGTTTTCCTCTTCCAACAGACTTATACGACACTCTTTCCACGGATTTTGGTTTCGACCCATCAAGACGGAGTTTTTATTTTGCCATAGGAACAAAAGAACCTGTCCCTCTGAGATCTGTCTCAATAGATATTCTTCTATGGCTTGATTGATCCATGGATTCACGGATACCGAGCGGACGATCTGTGTTTGAAGGGGTTTAAACAATATGCAAAGCACCGTCTAACGCGGCTAATGTCGCCTCATGAACGGATTCGGCCAGTGTGGGGTGGGCGTGAACGGTTTCGGCTACCTGCTTAGTGGTTAAACCGTTTTGTATGGCCAAAGCAATCTCAGCAATCAACTCGGTGGCGTGAGGGCCGATGATAGCCCCACCGATCACCTTGTTGCTGGATTCATCAGCGATCACTTTGACAAATCCTCTAATATCTCCCATGGATAAAGCCTTTCCGCTTGCTACAAAAGGAAACTTGCCAACCTTAATGGCTATGTTCTCTTTTTGGGCCATCTTTTCATCCACTCCAACCACAGCAATCTCTGGGTCAGTAAAGATAGCGCTTGGGATCGCCTTATAGTCCATCCGGGTGTTTTGGCCTAATATGTTTTTAACGGCCGTGATCCCCTGATGAGATGCTACATGAGCCAGTTGTATTTGATCGGTTACGTCTCCTATAGCGTATATACCCGCGATACTGGTTTCCATTCTATCGTTAACCTTGATCCCACGGCCTTTTTCAGTGAACTCCATAGGAAGGTTTTCTATCCCAAGACCATCAAAAGAGGGTTGACGACCCACCGCCATGAGGACTTTGTCTGCTGTAAGCTCTTTCGACTCACCCTCCACCGTAAAGACAACGCTAGACAGATGATCCTTCTCTTTAACAGCTTCCACCCTGGCCTTTGTGAAGACTTGTATCCCGCTGGATTTAGCTATCTTAGTGATCTCACTGGATATATCCTCATCCAGAGTGTCTAAAACACGATCCAGAAACTCGATCACTGTGACCTGAACGCCTAAATGAGCGTATATGAAGGCGAACTCCATGCCTATGATGCCCCCTCCAACGATCACAAGCTGTTTTGGCAGTTCATCCATTTCCAGGGCCTCTTTGCTGTCCATCACGTTATGATGGTCCACACCAGGAATAGATAGTTTTGAGGGGGCAGACCCTGTTGCAATAATGATGTTCTTGGTCTTTACAGTGCTTTTTCCAGCGTCACTCTTGACCAACACGGTTTCACTATCTACAATCTGGCCAAAGCCCTCCATAATGTTCACGTTGTTTTTATTTAAAAGGTACTTGACACCCTGTCCCAGCCGCCTGACAATCTTGTTCTTTCTTTCGATGATCTTCTTCATGTCCACGGAAATCTGTCCCACAGTGATTCCATACTCACCGGCCTTTTTTAGGGTTCTATAGACTTCAGCCGAACGGACTAAGGTCTTGGTGGGAATACATCCCGACACCAAACACGCCCCACCCAATAATCCCATACTTTTCTCAACGAGAGTGACTTTAGCACCCATTTTCCCGGCCTGAATGGCGGCCACATAACCTCCTGGCCCGCCTCCAATGATCGTAATGTCGTTTATTTCCTTTGGCACTTTTGAGGCTCCTCTTATGGATAATTCATTGCTTTCTTAAAGATGAACACCTTATGAAGATGTTTTAATGAACACAGATTCTTTAATGCCATTCTCATCCGTGTTGATCAGTCAATCAAAAACAATAGCTTAAACTACCCTGGTCACCTTATTTGTGACAAATGTGCCTTTGGAAGAGTGGACATGCGGACTCCTGAAGGTCAACGAATATTTCTAAAGAACTCTTTGATAGTTTTGAACACAGGATTAGAGGACTCTGTCCCCCTTAAGATGTTTAGGTGATTCCTGTGGAATACTTTAAAAAACATTGCCCCTTCTAATCGGGCGCTCTTAAGAGATACGGCCATATCTCCCTGTCCATGAATGAGTTCTGTGGCCTCTCCAAGATTCGATTGGAGCTTGGACCAAAAGAACTTCCCATAGGATGAGCGACTCAGTCCTTTCTGTCTTTGTATCAATCTTCCAAGGGCTTTATGCTGTTTTTCAGTCATTAAGGCTTTGTCCCCTGCAATGATTGCATAGGTGATTCCCATGGGGATCCTTTTTCTATTCAGGCGATCCAGGAACAGGGAGCCTGGGGTCAGATCATCTCCTGCCTCACCCAAACCATCATCGATTAGCCTTTTCATCGTTAAGCTGAGTGACAGGTTCTTTTTATGGATCATATCGAAGGCTTCCATGACCTCAAGGAAGATTCTAAGTTTTGCCAAGTGGGAACCGTGGTTGGGTGGAGCGATCATGAGAAACTTCTTTACATTCTTTTTATATAGTTTTGGGCTAGTCAGATATTCCCGTACCACCAGGTTGCCCATGCTTTTAGCACAAATGGATATAGACCTTGATGGGATCTGATCTATCGCCTTAGAAAGGTCTTGAGCGGACTTTGCGATCCCTTGATCGTTTCGATACTGGAAGACATAGAGATTCCACTGATCCAGAACTTTGAGTGAGTCCTTAAAAGATGCTGAAGAGGAGTCCAGACCATGAACCAGGAGAAGAGACCTTCTGCCTTTTTTGTGGATATTGGCTGCCTTTATTCCATAACTCACGGGCTTATCAGTAGATCCATCTGGTATTAATAGGAGTAGGTCAAATAGCTTTTTATTGAGTTTTCTCTTTAACTCTATTATATTCTGACGTTTATACCGGATGATCAGCTTGTCTTTTTTGGTGTAGACCTTAGCCATGTCTCCAAGGGTTAGAGAGAGGGATTTAATCAGTATATAGCCCTTCAGACCAGATAAATCTATTTTCCCCTTGGAAAGTCGAGTCGATTTGGGGATGGTTAGATCTAATTTCTTGAGAATGCCTTTGATCAGTCGATCCGCTGTGAGATACTTCCCATCCACCAGAGAGATGGTGATTGAGTCGTACTCGACTTCTTTTGATCGGTCTTGATGGGTGCTGATGCCCTGTGGAAGGGTGAATATCCCGATGAATAGAAGTACTAATAATGTACGCATATCGTTCCCTCTATGTCTAAAATGTTATAACATCCCGTATCGATTCGCCCGACGATAGAATGGATTTATCTTAACAATAGTAATCGTCGACAAGGGAAAAGTCAAGAAGATCTGTTTTTTGTAGAGGGCTATTTAACGTGAGTTCGATATACTAATTGATTGCTTTTAATATACTTACATTTCTTTCTTTTCTTGTTCCCTCTCCCTTTGGGAGAGGG
>CAJXGR010000092.1 GCA_913053665.1 uncultured Spirochaetia bacterium | reverse complement strand
TGGGAAATAATCAGTTGGAAGCCTTCATACCCAATCCAGGCCGTATGACAGAATTGCTTATAGATTCTATTCCTGTATTAGCCTGGGAAAACAGACACTCAAAGCGTAAAACCGCCTATGACCTTATAGCTGTGTGGAACGAAGGAGAGTGGGTCTGTATAGACAGCCGAATACCCAATCAATTGCTATATGAACGACTGTCCCAGAGGGAGTTATCGGAATTCATCAGATACCCGAATATCACTAAAGAAGTAACTTATCGAAACAGTCGCTTCGACTTTTTCCTCGATGGAAGGGGTAAAGGCTGCTTCATTGAGGCGAAATCCTGTACCCTTGTGGAAGAAGGCGTCGCCCTATTCCCAGACGCCCCCACAAAACGAGGCACGAAGCATTTGATGGATCTTATATCAGCTGTGAGAGATGGATATGAGTCCTATATGATCATTGTTATTCAAAAAAGTAATGCTAAGTCCTTTAGTCCCAACAAGAAAACAGATCCCGATTTTGCCGACGCCATGAAACAGGCTGTCAAAAAAGGAGTGGGTGTCTTGGCCCTTTCAACCCTCCTGAAAAACCAGGAAATCCTTTTCCATCACCGAGTAGAGGTTAATATCCCATGAACTTTCTAATGAAATTATCCACCCTCATAATCTACGTTTTATCAAGTATTGTCTTTTCATTCCTTTTCCCAGACTTACGATTAGAGCTTATCTTTATCTTTTCCCTTTTCCTGACAGGAATCTTTGCTTATTTCTTCCCCCAAACCCAATTACTTGTAGCTTCTTTATTAGCTGCTCACCTCGTCTTTTTGAGCTTCCCCGATACAGACTATGAGTTTCTCATATTCTTTGCCTTCATTCCCTTGTTTTTAGTGGTTGAGAAGGTGAAATCCAAGCGATCCTTATTCTTTTACGGGGTCATCGCAGGAGTTATGACCTTAACGGGTGGATTTTACTGGCTGAATGGGACAATCGTGGACTTTGGCCATTTCCCTCAACAGATAGCCCTCCCTATTTTTATAGCGTATACCCTGGCTTTCAGCCTCAAATTCCCCGTCATCTTGTTGGGTTTATCCTGGATGAAAAAGCATTTAGACATCAGCAGACTGATCACCTTCCCCCTGGTCATCACATTAGCCGACTTTCTGATCTATGAATTGTTCCCGTGGTACTTTGGGAACTCCCAATATAATAACATCTACTTCATCCAAATCGCTGAACTGACCGGTGTGATTGGTTTGACCTACGTTATAGCTTTTATAAACATATTGATTTATGAGGTCTACCGATCCGTACGGGATCAATCCGTGTTTCCCGTCAAAGGGCTAATCGTTGGTACACTCATGATCATAGGGGTTTATACTTTTGGATTTATAAGGGTTTCACAAATTGAAGAGGCTATGCAAAAGGCTCAGCCGATCACGGTGAGTGTTATTCAGCCCAATACCCCTATGGGCCCTGAAAGGAATCCCAATAAGGTTTTAAATACCCTGAGGGACTTATCTCTTAAAGCACTTAAGAACAATAAGATAGACCTGTTGGTGTGGCCGGAGTCGGCGGCTTCCTTTTCCTATCGGTGGAATCGCATGTCACCTGTCAGCGAATTGGTGACTCATCTAGCAAGAAAGTATAAAGTACATATCCTTTTCGGGGACCTGGACTGGGACTTTAAGGGGCCTCAAAATAATAAACGTCGTGTTTTTAATTCGGCCAATTTGATCAGTCCTGGACTTGATCTCTCAGACCCATATCACAAGATCTACCTTCTACCCTTTGGTGAATACATCCCACTGGGGGATTGGTTCCCCTCCATCTATGAAAAGGTGGAGAATGTGGGCCATTTCACCCATGGAAGAAGTATTGAAGTGTTTGACTTCCCAAAAGCCCAATTAGTGCCGCAAATATGCTATGAAGTACTTCTTCCTACCTTTACCAGACAGTTTATCAAGAAAGGGGGGGAGGTGATTGTCAATATCACAAATGATATGTGGTTTGGAAAGACGAAGGCGTCCAAACTCCATCTGGCTCATGCTTTATTTAGAGCGGTTGAGAACCGCGTGCCGATTGTACGATGTACCAATACGGGGATCAGTACTTTTGTGGATTCCGTGGGCAGGATTGCGTCAAGACAAACCCCTCTTTATCAGCCGGATTTCTTGACTCACACGATCTATCCCCCTAAAATCAGATCCTTGTATCTATCTGTTGCTGATCTAGCCGGTCTTTTCTATGAAGCTGACTTTGAGAAAGACTCTGTGACAGGCCGATTATTCAATGCAACACTGTTTCAGAACGAGAATCCACTCTTTGGCTTGATCATTATATTAGTCGGCCTTTTTCTGATCGTATTCAGAAAGCGAGTCAACGACTGGGTGGAATAATATCATTTCCTGTATTCATCCGTGAGCTAAACACTCTTTACAAAAGCTTCTTAAACTCTTCAATACTCAATCCAGCACCTTGAATAATAATAGCCATTGTGAAAGAATTAACAGGATTAGCTCTTGGGATAGTGATAACCTTTTCACCATTAGTCATAGTAATATGTTTACCCTGTCGTGCTATCCAGAAACCTACTTTCTCAAAGGCATGAATAGCTCTCTTGTGATTGATACCAGGAAGTTTTGGCATGTGGATTAAACTTCCACATAACGGGAGTCTTCATTTTTGTTAAGTTCCTCAACGGTTTCTAAATAAGACTGGATAGCATCCTTAATATTTTCTAAAGCTTCTTCTTCTGTGTCACCCTGAGAACAACAACCAGCTAATGTTGGACACCACACAGCATAGCCTTCCTCAGTTTTCTTTACATTGACTTTATACTTCATATTCTAAAAATATCGTCCTAAGATTAGGAAGTCAATAGAGTCCTGAAATAAATTGTAAAACCTGGTGTTCCTTCAAGTCTCATTTGATGTGTAGGGGCGGGGTCACCCCGCCCCTACAGAGGATTGTCACTAATTTAGTTTAGCACTACCAAGATTTCATAGGGTGAATAAACTGGTTAGTCCCACAACTTCTCAAAATGCTCTTCCATACGCTCACGTTCATCTTGTACCCACGTTGTTTCTTTGCTGATCAAGGGATTATAGTGGTCTAACTGAAGATTGCCTGTTGAGCCCATAGAGTCTCTTGATTTGATGACCTCATAAGGGTCAAAGCTGTCCAGCTCATCCAAGTGGCTTCCTACATGACGATAGGCGTCCCTGAATGGCATTCCTCCTTCTACAAGTCGATAGGCGGCATCAGTGGCGTAGATTTCCTTTTTGTGAGCGGATATAAGGCGATCCGTTTTTGGCTTTAGCTTTTCTATAGCCAATCCCATGAGGGGAAGGATTGGCGAAATCGTTTCAAAAGCAGTCATCAGAAACTTCTTGGTGTCCTGAAAGTCCCGGTTATACCCAGAGGGAAGGCCTGCAATCAATGTCTTGATGGATATTTCAAGCCCCAAAAGGGTCGCTGTCTTTGCTCTGATCAACTCAAAGACATCCAGATTCTTCTTTTGAGGCATAATACTGCTACCCGTTGTGATTTCATCGGCCACTTCAAAGAAGTCAAACTCCTTTGTGGTAAAGAGTAAGAGATCGGATGCCATTTTATTGAGGGCCATTCCAAGACTCACAATGGCTGATATGATATTTGCCTCTATTTTCCCCCTGGAATTGCCGCAATAGAGGGAATTAAGCTGTAAGCGTTTAAATCCAAGAGACTGACGAGTCAACTCTCTGTCAATGGGGAGTGAAACCCCATAACCAGCTCCTGAACCCAATGGACATTGATCATTCAGGTCATAAACATGTTTGAGAAAGTAAATATCATCGATTAGGCTTTCAACAAATGCTCCACCCCACATCCCAAGAGATGACGGCATCCCCAACTGCATGTGGGTGTAGCCTGGTATGGGAATCCATTCGTAACGTCTTGCGAAATCGAGAACTTTGCCTGTTAGGTCCAGGGTGAGGCCTATCAAATCGAGGAGTTCTACTTTGCTGAACAGACGTGTGTCTACCAAGACCTGATCATTTCGGCTCCTGGCCGTGTGAATCTTTTTACCGATCTCACCGAGTTTTTCCGTGAGACGCATTTCGATCTTTGTGTGGACGTCCTCATCCTGGATGGTGATTTTAAATTGGCCTTTCTTGTGATCTGATAAGATAATTTTGAGTTCTAACTTGATTTTGTCAAACTCATCCAGGGTGAGAAGGCCTATCGTAGTGAGCATCCTGCCATGAGCCAGAGAGCCGTAGATGTCGTATTCCACAAGGTTAGCGTCTAAAAGGTAATCTTCACCGACTTCAAAGGTTTCAATAGCCTGGTTCAGCTTTTGGGACGATTTCTTTTGCCATAATTTAGACACAATAAACCTGACTAAATGTTACTTCGTAACATCCTTCACTTTTTGATATTCAGTATAGACAAACTGGAACTTATTGATTAAAAGACTATACTCTTTATATTTATCTTTATTTTGGGTGAGTATCCCCAGAGTGACGGATGTATCTTTAACCAGTGTAGATAAGTCTTCGAGGGTTTTTTCCATATCATCAAAAAGAGGATAAAGATCTCGTGGACTTTTACTGCTTCTGATATCCTGCAAAAGACTATCCCCTTGGGCTTTACTCATAAATATGTAGTCATAGTAGTCCTGAAGGACTTTTACATGATCGAAGGATACTTTTGCCTCGTTTGTAAAAAAAGGATTTTTACTTAGATAGTCATAAATATCAAAATCCGCATTAGGTCGTCTATGTAGCTGATTTTCAGGTTCAAAGTTGCTATTGAGTGCTGGGGCAATCACCGTCAGCATGGTGAGCAAATCCTCTAAAGTCCTGCTGTAAGAAGAGTAGGACTTCTGTGTTGAGAGAGACACTCGATGGCCTGGCCGATGGGCTTCCTTTTGTTCTGTTTTCTTTTCTGTCTCGGAGAGCTTTTTCTCAGAGAGAGCTTCTTTTTTCTTGGGAAAGAAAAAAGAGGATAATCGCTGAAAGAGTGTTCCAGTATCCTTTTTTATCAAGTGATCAAATCGAAGAAGCCCTCTCTCATCCAGGTGATACTGTAAATAATAGCCCTTTTTCTCAAAATAATCTCGATAAAGATCCCCCAATAGAGAGCTTAGAAGAAGCTTGCATCGTTTTTTAATCTCAGGAATAAAGTTAGAATAATAGTCTATTTTCTTGAAAATATCTTCCCGCTCCGTAAAATAGGAGTAGAATTGACTCAAATCCTGATCAAAGTCTACAGCCACTAACTCATTATCCATCTCTGATTTAACTGACTCAAAAATACTATTAAGAGAAATGGCACCCGTTTCCCCTGTTGGAGTAACAATATTCTTGGTTTCCCTCAAGGTCTTATCCAAAAAAGGAATCCAGCGAACATAAACCCAGGCAATGAAGTAGGCCAGGTGCATGGAGCGTAGGGGATGATTTTCCGTGAGAGGAAGGGTAAAGGCGATATGATCAAAAACACTTAATATATTAATAACAGGCATAAAGCTGTCTGAAACAAGTTTAAAAAGTAAGCCTTCATTTATTGGGGTTTCAGCCCCTTCATCAGGTACATTGTCTTTTATAGATCCTTCTGAAAACTGGATATTAGCCCATTTGAATATATCGTCAAAGGTTTGGGAAAGACCTGTGATGATGGCCATAAAACTATAATTGTAGGACTCTTCAATGGGAATCTTGCCCTTAGCGGTCCTGTTGCTCCCAAAACACAGATTCGCCCAGGATTCATCCAAAAGTTGTGCTGTGTAATAATTGTTGCCATAGAGGGTTTTTCTGCTTTTCTTTGGGTAAATATCAAAGCTTGTAAAGGGATCCGAGTTCTCTATATTGTTAATCCGTTGTCCTATGATGCGATCCCATATTTTCTTAAAGAAATGATGACCCACTAAATAATAATGGTTGGATATTTCCTTGCGAAATCGCATAAAGTCTTTGTCTGAATAATGGCTAAAATCCCAAAATATATCGTTATGATAAGCATCAATGTCCTGAGCGAGTTTAAAGAGCATCTGGTCGATGGATTTTTTGTCATAGAGGATGGGAAAGCCACTTTTTTGTGAGGTCAGGATTCTTTTTTTACGGGATAATATGCTTGCTTTGGTTTCCTTGTTTTTACTTGTTCTTCCCTTTGCCAGACTGTTTTCCAGTTCATCAATTATTTCCTGGAGCTTTTCTTGTTTGAGATTCTCTTTTTGGAAGCCTTCTTCTGTCTGATCCTCTTCATCTTCAGTGATGCTAATGTCATCCATGGAAAAGACAAGATTGACCAGTTTCTCCTTAAGTTCAAAATCACTGTACTTTTTGAATTGACTCATGGATCGAGCTTTCGTAAAGAGTTCTTCAAAGTTTGTTTCAACCGGTGAGTCATCATCAGATTGCATGTTTTCAGTGGATTGTTCTTCACTCATAGGAAAATTAGCCTTCCAAAGGTGTTATTCGATCACTTAAGATTTTATTCAGCCGAACTAAAAAGCAATAATTACACTTGTATCCAAGTTCTATAAGTAAAATGATATAAAACAATAGAATTGTCAAGAAAATACCAGGATATATGCCGTTTTTTAGTCATTATCGATTAAATGTCTTTACTTCTTAAGTTTTGCTTACTACTTTCTAGTGGGTATGGATGAATAGATATATTCAAGTCAATGGTCTGCAACGCATGAAGTTTTACTATAGATTTCAAGTTATATTTTATCTGATAAGCATTACAATCTTGTCCTGCCAAGCTGATGATCCGTCTGGTCCATCATTAAGCCTAAAACAAGTTCATTATAATCTCAAAGAGAAGTTGACCATAAAAGGAAAGGATTATCACCATTTCTATCGCATGACTCAAGGGATACGGGAAAGAGAAACACTGAGTCGCTTTATGGCAGAACAAAAAATACACCTGAATAATAAAGGGCAATTCACTATCGTTGTTGGATACGCTGACACACGATTAAAATACACTCATCCTCAAACTCATAAGCAAATCCTCAAAATCTAATCATCGATCTGGCCAATGACTCCAAAAACCTGTTTTTGTATCAACCGAAAGCTGTAGACTTTTTTTTGGCAAAACAAATATCTTTAGGCCAGTTGAAGAAAAGGCTAATGGTTGCTGGTGAAAATAATAATGATGTAACTCAACTTGAAAAGAAGGCTCACAGGGAATATAAGGAGATACAAAGTAGGCAGAGACGTTATGCCCAATACGCCAGGGACTTGGCCAAGACATTTAATCGCAGGCCCTTAACAATAGATCAATCTTTTTTTAAAGGAAAGAGAAAGGGGGCTTTTATCTCGCCCTGGAATACCTTATCGATCCATTGATCTTAGGGAATTCCAGTCCCTTAAAAGGATGAGATATCCTCTGGCTAACTTTCTCCTTAAAACCTCAACAAACAAGAGGGTTAATATGCTCCCAAACTGTGCTCAAGGGGCCACCCAGCTTTCTTTTGGAACAGTTCGCTACACCAAGGTTCGGG
Source organism: uncultured Spirochaetia bacterium (assembly GCA_913053665.1). Lineage (GTDB taxonomy): Bacteria > Spirochaetota > UBA6919 > UBA6919 > UBA6919 > CAJXGR01. The sequence continues at coordinate 2,576 of CAJXGR010000092.1, read as the reverse complement.
AGATTGTCAGAGACCGAAATCATTATTTCATGGGTCTTCAAAGGGTGGATCAAATGCAGGTAGGTGATCTGGCTCTCATTGTATGGGACTATCAGGCGGATGCCCAGACTAATTCGGGTCATACGGGTGTCATTGTCGATGTGAATTACAATTCGGATGGAAACCCCATTGACGCAACCCTCATCGAGTTTTTCCCGGCAAACCAATCACCCAGACTGATTAAATTGAGTGAGTCGGTCTATGAAACAAGTTCCAAAAGAGCCTTGAGAAACATTAAACTCAACTACCCTAAAAAGAAGGGGCTTCTCTTTTTAAGGCCCAAAAAAAGCAAAAACCTTAGGAAAAGACGGAAGGAAAAGCTCTCAGCACCCACCCATTTGATCCAGTTCATAAAATATCATAGAGAACTAAACTGAATTACTTTTTAGAAATCCTTTGATCCAACTGTCTTAGCGATCACCAAGGGGGCTATTTCCTTTGCTCCACAGATACTTAAATACAAACTAATTTCCTTGATCGTTGCCCCACTATCACATATGTCATCTATAAGGAGTATTCGCCTGCCCTTAAGCTCTTTTTGAGGCTCAAATCGAAATCGTTCCTTTACATTTTCTCGCTTTGTCAGGGCATTTTGTGGGTTTTTTTGTGATATGGACGGTCCCTTCATCGTCAGGCCATGATGGATCGGTATGTTTAACCTCTCAGAAACTGATACGGCAAAGTTGCGTAATAAATCCCCTGACTCACTAGGGGGAACGTAGAGAATCATATCAAATGACAGTTGGTTAAAGTAGCTCTGGAAGGCTTGAACAGCTTTATGGATGAGTGCATCCGGAAAGTCCCCACCCTTTTGGTATTTAGATCGTCTAATGAGCTGACCCACTTCCGTATTGCCATAGTAAGAGCAGGCAACACCATTTGTCAGACGATTCTTTCGCTTATCCATTGGTGTTAACACTTCATCAGCCGATAACAAAGAGAGTTCAGGGTGAAAGGCGTCCCAAAAACGATCCACATAGTCCCGGATCTCCTTTTCTGGGATGTAAAAGGTTTTCAGCCCCTTGCATAGGTCACACTGTCCACAGAACTTGATCGTACGGTCTTTGAGGTGATTTCTTATGTACCTCACACGACATTCTGCTTTCCGGCAGTAGTCATGCATGACTTCAAGCTCCCCCAGGCGATAGTCTTTCAGCTTCTTATGATGACTGAGAGGGATTTTATCTGATGACTTTAAATGGCGGTACTTTAAGTTTCCCAACTCATAAATCGAATCCATCCATTTTAGTTTTTCCATATTGGATAAAACAATCTTCAACAGGCTGTTAGAGAGACCCGTATTGAGAAGCAGGTCATCGAAACTTTGACTCCTTAATTTAATTTGCTCTATCACAGATAGATAACTCTCTTTAGTCGGGAGGTTATTTTCGATACCCTTTCTAATGGGTCGATCATCCTTTGGGTTGTACAACAAGACAATGTGAGCCTTCTGTCCATCCCGTCCAGCACGGCCTATTTCCTGGTAGTAATCCAGTAATGATCCTGGAAAATGAGTGTGGATAACGAATCGGATGTTTTTCTTATTGATCCCCATGCCAAGAGCATTTGTGCTGCAGACAATCTGATAGCGATCCTCCATAAAACCTTTCTCAATAGTCATTCGCTTTTGATTGTCATAACCACCGTGGTAAGAGACAGCGTTACAGCCTAAGCCTTTAAGAAACATAGCGTAACACTCAGCATCCACGCGAGTTTGGCAATATAAAAGTCCCTGTCCTTCAAAGTTAGACAAGTGTTGCTTCAGATAGCTATGTTTAGCCGTATCGTTTCGGATACGTATCACAGAAAGATGGAAATTAGGGCGGTCTAAATGGCCTCTCATCAGAGTGGAACGACCTATTTGGGAGCGTATATCCCGTATCACATGATCTGTAGCGGTGGCCGTAGTGGCTAATATGGGAAAGGTCTTTGGAAAAGACTTTACGGTGTTCACGATCTTCTGATACGCTGGACGAAAGTCATGACCCCACTCAGAGATGCAATGAGCCTCATCGATCACCACCATGGAAATGTCAATATCCCTTACAGCCTCTATCCATTGATAATTGGCCTGTCGTTCAGGGGAAATGAAGAGCAGTTTGTATTGCCCAGCCATTGCGGCAAATAATATCTCATCCTTCTCATCGGTTGTTTGACCCCCATAGATCAGGTTGGAAGGTATATTGAGGTCATTTAGTTGCTGAACCTGGTCTCTCATCAAGGAAATCAGGGGGCTTAAGACGACGGTTACCCCGGGGAAAACAGTTGCAGGGAATTGGTAGCATAAGGATTTGCCAAATCCTGTTTTCTCAATGAGTAAAACCCGTTTGCTTTTGAAGAGCTTTTTAATGACTTCCCACTGGGACTTATAGAAACTGGGGATATTGAAATCTTTAGCTAACCGCTCTTCATGGGCTTTCTGGTATTTACTTTTCCACCACATCATGATTAGTATGAGCTAAGCCAGATTTTGGCAAAGTCAAAGGTAATATCACATGGGTCTAAGCGAAATAAAACCGACTCATCACCTGTTTGGC
>CAJXGR010000091.1 GCA_913053665.1 uncultured Spirochaetia bacterium | reverse complement strand
TCCCATGTTTTTAACGGTACTCTCAGCGATCTTATGAATGTCACAGATTATAATGACATGACCTCCGATTTCATGAAATACTACACAAAAGCACCCATTGATCCAGCCTATAAAAACATGGCGAACCGTGTGACAGCCGGTTTAGAGAATCCCATAGACAAGGTGAACGCTCTGACTAAACATCTGCTAAGAAACTATAGTTATACTCTGAGTCCTGGAGGGGCTCAGGTTAAGGATAAACTTTCTTATTTCTTATTCAAAAACAAAATGGGCTATTGCACGAACTATGCTTCCGCTCTCACAGCCTTAACCCGGAGTTTAAATATCCCTTCTCGTCTTGTAGTAGGCTTTGTCACAGACCCTTATAATAAGATCGAGAATTACTACCTGCTTCATGGGAATAACCTACACGCTTGGGTGGAAGTCTATTTCAAGAAATATGGCTGGATCACTTTTGACGCAACCCCCGGTTCTGTCAGCGAGGATCAGCCTCATTCGGATGTGAGCCAACTCAATGATCTCATCGCCTCTTTGGAAAGGAAAACAGAAGACTTATTTGTGAAAAATAAAGGCCCCAACATCGCTCAGAAGAATCCGCATACATTGTCAACCTCTAAAGGCATAAGCTTTCAATGGCAGTATCTCTTTTTACTTGTTCCATTTAGCCTAATCATGATCTTATCCATTAAGCAAATATATCGATTTCGATGTCACTACACAAAAAACCCCATTAAAAAGATCTATTTATATTATTTATTCATACAAAAGAGTTTACAAGACCTACTTATCAAACGGGAGACCTTCGAGACACCTGATCGTTTTGCCGAAAGGCTTTATGAGAATCAGAATATCGATATTCGAGAGCTCACTCTCCTCTACCTGAAAGCAAAATACAGCGATCAAGCAGTCAACTATCCTTCTGACAGGCTATTTCACAGATATAAAGTTTGGCAAATCTCCATGAGAAATCAATTTCCTCTATGGAAGATTTTACTATCCCGCTTCAACATTCTGTTTTTTTTGAAGAATTAGTGGGCACCCCGCCGGGTCGCCCCTAGAACAACTCATTTTTCATGCCTAGGGATTTAACATCCCACCAATGATTCCCGATAAAATAATCATAATATATTGTGATAATCATTACTTGAGTTAAACTATAATAATACATCATTTCGGGGGTTCCCGTGTCAATAAGATGGATCGCTACATTTATTGCCCTTATTATCATTGCTTCAATCACTTATCCTATTAACATCCCCGGCAAAGGGAACTTCTTCGCCATGGGAGCCGCTCACTTCGACAGAGATCATAATCTAACTTACTATAGTATATTTACTTATGACAAATCGGGAAAGCTGAAACGGGAAGATCATGTCAATGAGGAGGCTGAGCGAATTTCCTACACACTCTATATTTATAATGCCAATGGAGTCCTGGTCAGTGAAAAAACCCTTTTAATAGATAATAGTTTAAAGTCTGAAAAAACATACACCTATGGTCTAGACGGACGAATAAACAAGGCGATCCTGAAAATCCCTGATCAAAACACTAAATACCTCGCATATTCTTATGGATACCAGAACAACAAGCTATTGTATACAGAAGAGAGACAGTATCAAAGTCCAGATCAAAGACCTGACCAGTTAGACTACGCCAAACGCACGGACTATAACCGCTCAGGCTTGCCTGGCCGAATAGAATATTACGAAACAAATACTGATAATAAAGTCATAGACCAGCCCTTAAAACTTGTATGGTACGAAGATATCGTATACGACTCATCGAAACGTGTTCGTCATATTCTTCGTTTTGACTCTAACAAGGTGGCCAGAAATTATATAAAGTACAAGTATGATGATAGATACCGCCTCAATAAGATAATCGTCTATGAAGGCTATGTCCAGTTCCTTCATCCATCCTTGAATTATGACGCCCAGTTCACCTTAAAACAAGGTGCTAACATCCTATACCAACTCACGGATGATTTAAATGCCCTAAGAGACCGCATTCTATCCAGGGGAAGGCCCAAAAAGACCAATGAGATTGAAGTCATCTTTTATGACTACCCTGAAGAGGTGAATGAACTACCCATTCCAGTGATTATAGATGATCCCCCTTCAGACCCTAAGAATCCCAAGGATCCTACCAAGAAAAACCCCGGAGAGAAGCCTCCCAAAAAGGGAACAAATGAGAAAATACGTGAATTGAAGAGTTGGGCGTTAAAGATCAATCAAGAGTTTACCACTCATCCCTACTATTCTACGGAAAATGCTATCATTCTGACCGTTGACAATCAGCAGGTTCTCAGCATCAATGAAAAAGGCAAGATGAATTGGACATTTGAAGCCGATAGCAATATTGTTGCAGGGCCTGCTGAACAGGATGAGAGTATTTACATTGGCACAAAAAAAGGGACACTCTATTCATTAGACAGCGAAAGCGGTGAGGTGAATTGGGAAAGAAAGAATATTGGCCCATTCCTTTCCAGGTCAACATTTTATGTCACTAAAAAGGCCATCCATCTGGTGAGCCAAAGCAAACGGCTCATGGCCTTTAACGCCTCCGATGGAAAGTCTCTCTGGTCCTTTGAAACTGATGATCCCATACAGTTTTCACCCATCGGTGATGGTAAGTATGTATATATCGCCACCAATTTCAAGGCCTACTCCATCCAATTAAGTGATGGGAACAGGGAATGGGATGAATCCTACGACAATAAAATCCTCGTCCAACCTGTCCTTATCGGTGATATCCTTGTATTATCCAGTACTGCAGGAATCGTTGGTTATGAATCCAGTGATGGGGACGATAAAAAATGGGAAATCAAGGGCTATATCGCCAAAACAGCCCCTTTTGTACGGGAAAAGGCACTCTACATTGGTACAGATGAAGGAAAACTCTTGAGAATCAATAGTGAGGCGGGAACCATCGATTGGGAAAAGAACCTGAATATAGTCCAATTCTTTGTGACGGGCAATAACAAATACCTGTTTGTCTCCCATAAAAGTGAAAGTATCATAGTTTTAGACTATCGAACAGGGGATGAGGTGAGACGCTACGAAGGGGTTAGAAATGAAAATATTGTGACTCCAGTCATACCATCCTCTGATGGGAAGAGTATTTATTACGGTACAGAGAACTGGAAGCTTTATAGAGACACCATAAAATGATTACTTTAGTTTATTATTACCCTGAAATCTCTTATGAAGTTCATTGATACGTGTATTTGGGAAATAATGTTTGAGAATCTCTTTATAACTAAAACCTAGTTCACCCATCTTCGCTGTTCCATACTGGCAAAGCCCCACACCATGGCCCAGACCTTTTCCTCTAAAATAAAAACTGTCGCTGTCTTCCGATATAATATCGAAGGCACTACTCTTTATTTTGTTCCACCCAATGATACGCCCCATAACAATTCTAAAGACTTCTCCCGATACGCTCTTTGAGTATTGGCCCGATGAAAGGACCATCTTTAATACCCGGCCCGATGGATCATAAAGGATCCTCGAAATCTTGAGTGAGTCCCTGAAAGGCCTGTTTCTTAGGAATGCTGAGTGAATTATTTCCTTTTCCACCTTAGCTTTCCAGCGATAATGAGGGGAGTTAAAGCAATAATCCTGAGAATTAGTATCACGATCCTTCACTCCAGCCAGATAAGCTTGATTCGTGCTTCCCCATGTCCTTGTGGGAGTAGTTGTTTGACCGCCACAAGTTGAATGATAATATGCAGTAATGGGTATCTCACCAAATAATATAATCTCATTCCTTGTTTGATCAACGGCTTGGGATACATGGGGCCTGATATTCTTCTTCCCAAGATAGACCTGGCAATGGGTTGTGTCACAAAACTGATACCCCTCCGCCTTGTGACGGTCTAACGATGTGAGAGCATACGATCTGGACGCAACCCCCTGGGCTTTCAGACTCTCGATAGATCCAGTAATTCCAGCCATTTCGGCGCTCACAACAGATTTGAGGTAAGAGTTTATGGCAACCAAATTGATGCAATGAACCCCGTGACCTTTAGGCGTTTTATAAGGCTGAATAAGGAATCGGCCATCATAGGGCCTAGGAGCAATAATACGGTTCCCAACTAGAAGGGGCTCTCCAACCGGAGAATAAATCTCTATCGACTTCCAGTCCCCCCTATAGATGATTTTATCCATATCTGAAATAATAATGGATTGATTGGAGCGTATCCTTATTTCAATCTCTTTTAGCTTCCTGAACAGCGTCTCCCCTTTAGCAATATCCCTGATGACCATTTGGAAGGGATGATCCTGCCCTTGAAAGATGAGTTTCTTCAACTGAATCAGATAAAAAAGCCGAACTTGAAGAACAGGCTCCCCGGGGTTTTTTGGATAAAGACTTGGAGAGCCAAGGGTTGTAACCAATAAAATAAGCATCAGGATACGCGAATTCAGTCTTAATAAGCCCATAAATAACTATCCAATCAGTCTATCAAGCGGTGAGGATTGTGGAGTGTTGGCTGTTCTGGACTAAACTGATACACTAATTCCAGGAACTGCTTGAGGATAAAGCCTGTCGCCCCCCAGATTGTGTGTTCTTGATAGTAAAAGTAGTCCAAGTGATATAAATGTCCATCAGCACCCATTTTATCTTTCCTGGCATAGTTTGAAGGATCTAACAATGAAGAGATGGGTATAAAAATTAACTCATCAATCTCGTACGCACTCACCTGAAAAGGATAGGGATGAGGAATATGTCCTACAAAGGGGGTCACCACAAAATGGGTGACAACTGTCCTGAAGTCATCCAATCGGCCAATGACTTGAGTATCCTCAGAAAGAAGGCCAATTTCTTCATGGCACTCTCGCAATGCACAGCCCAGTAAGGATGAGTCTGTATCATCCAATGTTCCTCCTGGAAAAGAGATTTCTCCCTTATGATGCTCAACTTGCTGACTCCGTTTGGTGAAAAGAATGTGTAATGCATCATCAATGTATAGCAAGGGGATCAACACCGCTGCAGGAACTAAATCACTGGGTGGATAGCTTTTATTAGGCCGATCCTTAAGAATACTTTCTATCTTTTTTATCATATCACTTAACTATTTTTAGTTTACGGATTTATTTTTTATAATCTTATATAGAAAACACTTCACGAGGTGTTTGTACATTTTATTATTATACAATGATTAATATACATTATTTCCTATAGGCTGCAGTAAAAAATATCTTGACAAACATTGGAAAAAGGTTATATTTTTAAATCACTCGGGCCGCTAGCTCAGTTGGTAGAGCAACGCCCTTTTAAGGCGTGGGTCGAAGGTTCGAATCCTTCGCGGCTCAATATCCTTTTGTCGCCATCGTCTAACGGTTAGGACACCGGGTTTTCATCTCGGCAATCGGGGTTCGATTCCCCGTGGCGATGATTTGCTGGCTTCCTGAAACCATGAAATGCCTACCCATCTACTTGTGATTCCCTCTTTTCAAAAAAACCTCACACAAGATTATTCTCCTTAAGATTTCGCTGATTCCATCGAGAATTGTTTATGTAATCACACGGAGGTCTTAAATGTTTAATCAGGAAAGTATTAAGAAAATTATGGACTCTTTTCATTCTATGAAAGGGCATTTGAATTCCCTGGAAAAGGATTATTCCCAACTCCTCGAAAAAAGTGAATCACTCAGTCACCAAAGTGAAGAACCTAACCCTACAAATTAAAGCGTTTTGCTAACATTTCATAGGTTGGTTTTCCCCTTAGAAATCGGGCATCATCCATTGTTAGGTCGGTTCTCTTAATATAAAAAGTATAAGGCTCGTCTTTGTGATCCACACAGTCGATGACCATTAGATTCAAGGCGACAAAAAGCTTTTCCCTGTCCTCATCATCCAATTTCTCAAAGTCTTTGGAGCTATAGAGCTTGGACCCAGATAAACTTGAGTGTATCTCCTTTAGGACAGGACCAGGACTTGCTTCTGGGCGTTCTTTTTCCTTGCCATCCTGGAGACTGCGATAATTTTCACTGTTCTGTAAAATTTCCTTCGCCTCACTAAACCCTTCATGAGTAGTTTTCAATCCACTCAGCACAACATTATAATCTTTTGAGGACTTCTCAATCGTGGCAAAAGCCAGTCCTAATACCTCAAACTGCTGTTGACCCGACTCAGTAGCCTTATAGTAGTTCTCATTATGAAGATAGCAAATAGCTTTAACAATCTGACCTTTGGCCACCACATATTGATGTTTATTGGACTTGAGGGAAATAATATCCTCCGGGGGGTGGCTAAGAAAGGTTTCCACCACTTTTTTCTGGAGGCCCCTGGATTTAAAGAAATTAGCCAAATCCTCCCTCTCGATCACTTGAGGAAGGTGATCCATAAAGCCTTTCAGGAGTTTAAGGTATTCTGCAATATGGGATAGATCTTGAATGTAGTGGGATAGAAAAGGAGAAAGGAAGTTATCGTCCAGTTCAATTTCAGGAAACTCTTTAAGTGCCATGAGAGGATCGTTTTCCAGTGAGAGCCAGGAGTTTAAAATAAGTTGAGCCAAATTATGGTCTTCCAGAGTGATTTCAGCACTATGTTTTTTTGACTGCAATACCATAAAACATAGCTGGAATACTTTTTTTCTATTGTTTTTTGTAATCTCCCCTTCACGAATGGTAAAATTACTTTTCTTCATGAGATTCTCTAAATCCTTAACGATTAAAGAGTAACGTATCTGAAGGGCCGGGATCAGTTTATAGTCGATGAAATGGTTCATCTCATTGCTAAACAGCTTCCCAGGAAGAAGATAGTCATGACTCTGGATTTTATCATCATTATCTTTAAGAAGTGGAACACGAATCATTTGATTTTCTGATATTAATTGATACACAAGATGATTTAACTCAAAGTATTGATCAGAAATATGAGTAAATATTTTATCTAATTCAACCAGAGAGCTGAAGGGGTAATTGGAGCTTTCAATTTTCGATAGGACAAACTGAACCACTTTATCCTTTGACTGAGACTTGGCCTGGGCTATTAAGTCAAAATTGTTCTGCCAAAGTACGTATTTTTTAGTTTCCCTTAAAGAGTCTTCTCCAATATAAATTGTATTCACCTGACGGACAATTCCATCCTGTGAGAGGATTCTAAGGTTTTCTTTCGCCGTTTTTTCGCTTTCATCCTTTATTTTTCTAATAATCTCCCCGTCATCCTGATCTTTTTTCTGCCAGTTGGTCATTGTGAGATAGCGCTTGTAGTCGGAGTCCTTTGCCTTTTCAGATGGATCTTTAAGCTTATTGTATTGCTTATAGAGTTCATCGAAACTGAGATAATAAGTCTCCCTCAAGGCGTTTTCACGAAATACTCTTAAGAGTTTTCCTGCCGTTCGCTCTTCAAAGACAGAAGGATGTTTAAAGGCCAATACTTTAAAATTGACTTCAATAAACTCAGGTTTATGAGACTTGGTTTTTGATTTACTCATAGAACGCCCTTATAAGTTAAATTATCTGAGCCGCTCAATGACGGCTCCATCCCAGCAATGATGACCAGATCATCCAGAATTCCTTTGTGATAAAGGTTTTATAATTTATAGCGATTGCATACCAACTCATAAGTCGGCTTGCCTCTAAAGAATTTGGCGTCTTCAACACTCATAGAGTCTTTATTCAAATAAATCTCATATATATGACGTTGTCTATCCATACATTCATAGACCACTAAGTTGCAATCCTCTATTATTTTATTCTTTTCATTCTCATCGAAGGCATCAAAATCTTTACTTGAATAGATCGATTTATTAGGAATGGGTGAAGATGTTTTGTCTGAGTTGGACGGAGGGGATATATCTTCAACTTTATGTTTCTGTAAAGATTTATAAAAAGAGCTTTTTCTCAACATGGCCTTCACTTGAGCGTAATCTTCTGGGTTTGTGTGTAGCTCTCCAATGAAAAGGTTCACATCCTTATAGGATTGTTCCATAGAGTAAAAAGCTTGAATCAGCGCATTAAACTCAGACTGACCTCCACTTGCTGACTTATGAAAAGAGCTAAATACAAGATATTTGATAGCAGGAATGATTTGACTTTTACTGATGATATACTCACGTTTTTGAGATTTAACAGACAATATTTCTCTGGGTAGATGGGTTAAAAAAGCATGAACTACTTTCTTTTGAATCCCTTTGCTTAAAAAAAAGTCAATCAAGATCTTATGCTCAATGGCTCTTGGGAGATATTGGACAAAGCCTTCTATCCCTTCAAGATACTTTTCAATATGCGTGAAATCATTGATATACTGATTCATAAAAGGCGAGAGGAAATCTTTGTCTAGCTCAACCCTGTACTCCCGAAGGGCCAGAAGAGGGTCTTTTTCAGTGGATAGCCAAGCGTTTAAGATGATTTGAGCTAAATTCACATCTTCAATAGAGATATTATCATTAGTTTTCCTGGCCTCAAGGACTATAAAGCAATATTGATACACAAAGTTTCTATGCTCTGGACTGATGTCGTCATGAATAGGTTTATAATCCTGTTTGGATGACTGAGTCGCAATATGAGGTTCTAAACTTGGGAAACGTTCGTGAAGAGCCGGGATGAGATATTGATCCATAAAGTCATTAATTTCCTGTGTAAAACACCGTCCTGGGAAAAAACAATCTTCATAAGAATCCACTCCACTGTATACATCAGATATTAGGGGGATGACAATAATTTCTTCATCCGATACCATGGTGTTTAAAAGATGATTGGCCTCAAAGTATTGGGATTGGATGAACTCTCCATAGATTTCGTTCTTTGAGAGGACATGGGAAAAGGGATAGCGATAACGATCCATGCCTTTGAGTATGTATTGTCTGGCCTGATCTGCGGAAAGATTCGATCCATAGTTCATGAGATCATTATTGGTTTGGTTTAAAAAGTATTTTTTCTTCTCAACAAGTTTATCATCATCCTGTTCTACCAGAGTAATGGATTTTATGATTTCATTGTTGACAAGAACCCTTAGATTGTCCTTAAAAATCTGCTCCAGCCCTTGATTTAACTTATTATCCATATCCAGGTCATCTATATTTTTATTTTGCCAGTTTTGCATGAGAAAAGACCGTTTGATTTGTTTGTCATCATAAGGTCCTTCGTTTTGGTAACGCTTTACAAAGAGATCTTGAAATTCATCCATAGAAAAGAAAATCTGGTCATTCATAGCATTTTCTTTTAAAAGATTATATATTTGACCAATGGCCTTCCTGTTGAAGCCGTCTGGATTTTTAAAGCCAAGAAGTTGATAATTCACATCTGTAAATATGGGCTTTGGTAACTCTGTTTTATTTTCAGTCATAAGTATAGCCACACTTTATAGAGATTCATAAAAAACCTTACCATAATAAAGATAAAACTTATGGAACGTATTGACAAATATATTTAGTAAATATTTTATTTTAATTGTCCACAAATTATTATAGGTGAATCTTGGGCATATATCTTCAATATTATTTTTGGCTGATTTTAATTTCTCTTTTTGCGTTTATTCTTGAACGAATATCACCGTGGAGAAAACAACAAAAAGCATTTAGAAAAGGCATTTGGCAAGATTACTTTTGGCTGATTTTTAACGGACATTATTTCGGAATTTTACTTGCTGCATTAGCCGTTTACATAATTGGTCTGCTAAATCAATTTTTTCTATCAAATCAAATACCTTTGCCGGGTAATATTAGTCTGCTTAATTCACTTCCGTTTGTTTTACAGATAATAATATTTTTGATTATTAAAGATTTTATTGAATGGAATATTCACAGAATGCTGCACAAAGTTTCTTTTTTATGGGAATTCCACAAACTGCATCACAGTATTATTGAAATGGATTGGATTGGTAATTTCAGATTCCATTGGATGGAAAGTGTAATTTACTCTTCCATTGCATATTTCCCTTTGATTTTACTTGGTGTGGATACAAATGTAATTTTTATTATTGCAATCATAAATACACTTATCGGACATCTGAACCATTCTAACTTACCGATTAGTTGGGGACCTTTTAAATATATTTTGAATTCAGCGAAAATGCATATCTGGCATCACGACGAGATTAACCATTTGAACTATG
>CAJXGR010000090.1 GCA_913053665.1 uncultured Spirochaetia bacterium | reverse complement strand
TAAGTATTGAGTATACTTTAATATACTTTAATCTTTTATTTATTATAACATAATATTTCATATTATCCTTTAACCTTTTAATTCTAAATAACCAAAACTAACCATTTTATTTAATATTTGTTCTATTCTTGGTGGCATAATTTTATAACTTTTTGCAAATTCATTAATATCTATTGTATTACCATGTGCTTCAATCCATTCTTCAATCATAACCATTAATGATTCATCTGAATAAATTTCTAAATCTTTTAATTTCAATGTTAATTTTTTGTTTTCTTGGTTTAATTGAGAAGACATTGCTGTTAAATTTTTATTAGATCTTTTTAAATCATTATTAATTATTTTTATTTTATTGTTCTATTATCCGAGAATGTTTTAAAGGTTTACTAGTAGAATATAGAGAACCTATGCCTGAGAAAAGGATTTCATATCGAGTTTAACGAAAGGAGTGTGAGATGAAAATACTGCAATATACATTGGCTATAGTATTTACTATTAATTTTGCGATATTATCTGTTGCCCAAACGGATAGTACAGAAACCAGTGCGGCCAAAGAAAAAATATCCACCAAGTTTTATAGAACCATAAAAGAACACTTTTTTAAAGAAGATGAATTCATAAGTGAGAACAATGAGATTCCTGAAAATCAGTTTGATCTTGTCAATACAGATGAAAAGGCCATTGACAAGTTTTACGCTGTTCAATTCAGGAAAGTGGGAGAAAAGGATCAACCTGTTAGTGTCTCGTATTATAAGCGAAACAAAGAAAAAAACACTTTGAACCGTGTAGAAGCCGCTAATTTTGAGAATCATCATTATTATTCAATTAACTATAACTATGAAAATGGTCTCCTAACAAAGAAAATGTTAAAAGACCGAAATAACGTTGTGTCTTATGAATATAGATACACCTACGATGAGAGAGTCAAGAAAGGGGACAATGCAACGGGTAATGAGCCAAATAAAAGGCCTATTCGTAAAGTTGAAAAGTGGGGGAGACCTGAGTATCGTGGAGATCTGGAGCTTAAAAGTTACAAAGAATTCACATGGGATGGGGGGAATCTTAAAACCCTTGAGTATTATGACAAAAGCCGTCGTTTAGTAGAGAGATATACGTTTAAGAAAAGCCCCGATCCTTATGATTCCAGGCAAAACCCAGAGTATCTCGTGGGCAATAATAAAGTTTCACTATTGGTTATTGAAAATTATGACCTAGTTATTGATAAGTATGAACGTTTTAAATTAAACCCAGTCAAGGCTGGTGAAAGATCTTTTTACGTGATCTATGAAAACAAGGATGATAAGATCTTACAAAAGATTTATAATGATGATAACGTTCTAATAGAGATAATACCAATAGATAAAGAAAAGAAAAACCCTTAGACCGGTTAAATGATCGTCTATCTTGTTTCGTTGGAGAAAAATGTTAAAGCCTCCCCAACTAGATAGTAAGATCCTGTTACGACGAGTAAATCTTTGGGTTGCAATTCTTTGATCTGGCTAAAAGCCTCTTGAAAAGAGGAAGCGTATTGCACATTGTTGTGTATACTTTTAGAGGTTTCAAAGAGATCAGACGATATATCTTTCTTGATGTTGAAGTTGAGCCTGGAAATAATAACCTGATCAAAATAGGGAAGGAGGATGGGCAGGATTGTTTTGTAGTCTTTATCTTTTACTATACCAATAATTAATACTTTGAAACGAGTGTTATTAAAACGCAATTTAAGATTGACTTTCAAAGAATGTATAGCATGAACATTGTGGGCGCCATCCAAAATAATAAAAGGTGACTTGCTGATTAATTGGAAACGTCCGGGAAGAGTAAAATCTTTCAGGATATGATTGATCTCATTAAAAGTAAATGGTATTTTCATAACACTCAAAGTTTTAAGGGTCATAGCAGTATTAAGAGCTTGAAAGATTGATAAAATGGGTATTTTGATCTCTCCATTGATGTCGTCTGGATTGTTCAAATCGGAATAATTAAATGATACACCTCCTTCTAAAGTTCGTATATTATGAACAAAATAATCTTTTGCATACTGATACAATGGGGATCCGAGATTTTGAGAGAGACGATGAAATAAAGGATAGATCTTCTTTTGCTGCTTTCCCAATATAATCGAGTTCCCTTGCTTTATAATACCCGCTTTTTCCAACGCGATTTTTTCTATATTATTTCCTAACAGATTCATGTGGTCCATAGCGATGGTATTTATGATGGATAGTTTATCTGTAGCAAAATTAGTGGAATCGAGTCGCCCTCCAAGTCCTGTTTCCAGGATCACATAATCACATTTCATGTCTCTAAAATATAAAATGGCCATTGAGGTGAGTGCCTCAAAAAAAGTGGGGGAGGTGGAGATTTTTGGGAGCCGATCTATTAATTTATTAGTTAAATGGATTAAACTTGAGTCGTCAATTATAATTTTATTGACCTGGATTCTTTCATTAAGAGTGACTAGATGAGGGGAGGTATAAGTCCCTACTGTATAACCTTTGGATGATAGAACATGGGTAAGAAGATGAGCTAGAGAACCTTTACCATTTGTACCGGCAATATGTATGACTTTGAAATCTTTTTCGGGATGATGGAAATCCTCTAGAAACTCCTTGACAAAGAACGTATTATAGTGTTTCTTATGATATGAAAGGGCAGGTTGGATTTCATAATTGATAAGAGAATCAAGAAATAAATGAAGTTCTTTTTTATTAGTGATTCTCTGATGCATACTGCCTATTCAGGTTAAGTTTGATGAATATAAAATAATGGTATAATGATGAAATGGAAACTATTTCTTTTACTTATTCCATTATGCTTATCAGGCCTTGAGCAAAAAGGGTCTCTCCAGTGGAAAGAATTAAATCAACGTTGCAAATTAGTATTAAAAAAAAGAGGATCTATTATAATTATAGATTCAAGAAATGGCTATATTAAGGGGATAATCAATGAATCCGTTGCCATCAAAAAATCAGCGGCACCAGGGTCTGTTTTTAAGATCGTTACAGGGATTGCCGCATTAAGAAAAGACAAAAGAAACAGATTCGTGAAAGTCTATTGTGATGACCGGTATTATATTATAGGAAAAGGGATTAGAAACTATCGTATTCATTTTAATCGCTTAGAAGCAGAAGTAGGCCAGTACTATAGATGCAGCAAATATGGTGGGCACAAGAGAATAGGTTTTTTATCAGCATTAAAAAGATCTTGCAATTACTACTTCTTTAACCTCGGGGATAAGATTGGCTATGAAGCTTTTTATAATCAAGTTCTTAGGTTAGGATTTGGTCAAAAAGTGTTTTCAACGCTTAAAGAAGAGATCGCTGGGGAGATAAAAAAAGAGAAATTGCGTACTAGACAATTGCTATCTTATATTGGTGATGGATATGGAATACAAACGACACCTCTACAAATGGCCCACCTTGTGTATTTTTTAGCCAATAATGGGGAAAAACAAATCATAACCCTAAAGAGAAATGGGAAAAAACATATATCTCGACGAATAGTGAGTGAGTCAAATTATGGGCCAATTATCAAGATTATAAAAAGAGGATTGATCAAAAAAGTCAGCACCAGTACTGACCGTATCTATCAAAAGCAGTTTATTAGTAGTTTTGCGGGGAAAACAGGGACTTCTGGGGCTATGAATAGCCTGAAAACATCCGGTTGGTTTATTGGTTATGGACCCATAGAGAATCCTAAAGTGGCCTTTGTCGTTTTCTTGAGTGAAGGCACCGGGAGAAAGGCTCTTGCATTGGCAGAGAAGATTTTTATGGGTAAAAACATCAGTAAAACGTATAAATAAGTATTAACATTATTTTGATTTGGACGAAAAGATTATAGGGAGAAGTCTATGGATATTAAAGAGACAATAACCGATTTAAATACAAAAGAGAAATGGAAGACATTGGCAGTCGTATCTGTTTCAATAATCATTATTGGTGTTCTTGTTGGGGTGTTTTTGCCAAAAAAGAGAGCAATCGTAAGACGGATATTGAAGTTATTTATCGTAGAGTGATGTCGTCAGAATAAGCAAGCTCAAAGGGCTGAGAAGATATTGGAAAAAAAACAGAACTTAATATTCAAGAATTAATTAAAAAGGACTAGTGATGCTAAAGAATAATATGTATAAAACTTCAGGATTTGTTTTAGTTTTTATGGTGCTATCCTCTTTTTCTTATGGGAAAGCGACCCATAAAACCATAAAATCCGAGATTAAAGAAAAGATTGTTATTTCGCCTAAAAAACCAGGTGTGGGAAAATGGAAACTAGAATACTATGATAAAGATATTATTGAATTAGTTGAAGATGTTAAAGCCCCGTTTCAATCTTATATATTCAGGACTCTTAAAAAAGGAAATGGTGAGGTGAGGATTAAGCATATTGGGGAAAAGAATAAAATAGATAAATTTAAATATACTATATATATAGGACCTGGTAAGAATAAAACTTTTAAAAAGAAAAGAACTTCCAATGGCATTGTCTTTAAATTTAAAGATAGAAAAATATCTCCCAAACAAATAAATCCTCAGAAAATAGTTAAAAAAAAGAGCAAGAAAAATCTATTTTATTCTTTGCCTGAAAAAGAAATAATGAAAAATGGCGATATCTATTATAGATATATCTATGAGCTTTATAGAAAAGGAATGTATCGTCAAGGGATTGTTGAGATTGAAAAGTTCAGGCTTTTATTCCCCAATCACAAGAAAATAGGGGCGATCAATCTCTTGAAAGCTAAAATATATATCAAGTTTCGTAAATATGATGAAGCTGTCCAGTGGTATCGGCGTTTGATTGAAGAAAATCAGAAACCGTTTAGTGAAAAAGGGTTTCTAATGCTTCTCCTTGGGAAATCTTACGAATTGAATGGAGATCTTGATAAAGCAAGATTAACCTATATAAAGACAATTACATTGATAAAAGATCCGATCATACTGGCTAAAGCCCATTTTCGTTTGGGTCAGCTTTATTTTAAAGCTAAGGAATATAAAAAAGGGATCCATGAACTTGAAACGATTATCAAGGATTACCCTGAAGCCAGTCGATCCAGAGAATTGTGTCTTTATATGCTGGGAGAAATGTATTATAAGAAATCATCTATCAAAAACTATAAAACAGCTTATAGCTATTTCAGACGTCTGATTGAAGAATATCCATCGGGACGATACACTAGAAAAGCGGCCAAGAAGATAAAGTTTCTTGAGAAGAATTTTATAAAGTATTATTGAGGGCAATATTTTAGAAAATATTGCCCCGCTCCGGACAGGCTTAAAGCAACCTCATACCAATCTCTATATTATAATCCCATGATTTTTGTCGAAGTATATTGAACCGTAGTGGCAGGAAAAATTGTACTGCAAGGATGAGACAAAGTCAAGGCATTATGTTTTAATCAAAGCGATTTCATTCCTTCCTAACTCTTTATTATTCCAGGTAAAGTAGGTCAGACAAGAATGCCTGACCTACTTTACTTGAAACATTGGCAGGACAGCATCTGTCTGTTCAATACGTGTTGGGATAAACAATTATAAGGAGAATGAAATAGCCCTGTGTTTTAATTGACATAATGGAGTTTTTACATTAGATTTTCTTTGGAGGAAATGGATTTTTTCCTCT
Organism: uncultured Spirochaetia bacterium; assembly: GCA_913053665.1. Lineage (GTDB taxonomy): Bacteria > Spirochaetota > UBA6919 > UBA6919 > UBA6919 > CAJXGR01. The sequence continues at coordinate 4,491 of CAJXGR010000090.1, read as the reverse complement.
TCATTTGTAATTTACAGATATCATTAAAGATAATAAAGGTAAAATGCCAGAAACCAAGTCTCTTGCTAAATCCGATAAATATCTCGATAATCTCTATCAAGGCATTGATTAAGCTCTTTTCAGAACTTGCTCAAGAATGATCTTATGAATAAACAAACTGTATTTCTCATCTATATTTTCTTTACAACATTCTTAATTTTTACTTTAGCCTGTAGTGAAGGATTAGTACAACCTGAAGTTGTAGAATGTCAAACACCTGCTGAGTGCCTGAAAAAAGGAAATCGAGCTGATGCTATAAACAAATATGAAATAGCCGTAAAATATTATACAAAAGCTATTAAATTAGGTTATAACGGTCCTAAATTGTATGGCCTTCGTGGATTTGCTTATGTAGAATTAAAAAAGTATCACAAAGCTATAAAAGATTTTACCAAAATAATACATATAAATTCTGAATTAGTCGTAGCTTATAATGGTCGTGGTTTTGCTTATCTAGGATTAAAAAGGTATCATAAAGCAATCAGAGATTTCACCAAAGCAATAAAAATGGATCCTAAATCTGTAGGAGCTTATGGAGGTCGCGGAATAGTTTATATAGCTTTAAAACAATATGACAAAGCTCTCTCAGATTTTAACCAGGTAATAAAATTAGACCCTGAGTTTTCGGACGCCTATTATCACCGTGGACTAGTTTACTCTGACTTAAAAAAATATGATAAGGCTATCAAAGAATACACTCAGGCGATTAAATTGGATCCCAAAGATGAAAACTATTATTATAATCGAGGACTCATTTATGCTAAAAGAAAAAAAGAATACAAATTAGCTTTAAAGGATCTTAATAAGGCTATTCAACTAAATCCTAAGTACACTGATGCCTATAGCGTTCGAGGAATAATATATGTAAAATTAGGAAAGATAAAGCAGGGTTTGAAAGATATAAATAAGTCAATGAGTCTTAATCCTAACTCTAAACATAATTACTATTATCGTGGGTCAGTTTATTTATTACTTGAAAAATATTATTCTGCTTTAATTGATTTAACGAAAGTTATTCAATTAGATTCAAAATTTGTAGATGCCTACCTCAAACGTGGAGTAGTTTATATTAGAATAGGTCAAGATTATAAGGCTGTTGAGGATTTCAACATAGTCATTGAATTGAATCCTAAAGTAGCTCTTGCTTACTACAATCGGGGGATTGCATATAGCAATATTGGAAAATATGTTGAGGCTATAAAAGATTTTGAACACTATTTGGAGTTAAGCAAAGGCAAGCTTTCCTCAACTGAAGAAAAAAAAGTGAAAACACGAATTCGTAAATTAATAGAGAAATTGAAACAGGTACGTACTAATTCAAAATCACGTGGGCTGGAGACTTCTGAAGCATAAGGACTAGTGTCCATGGGGACAAGCATGAGAAATATAAGATTAGCAAAGGGCCTGTCATGTTCTAAAAAAATGATTTAGCTTATTTTGTTGAGAGTAGGATATTTATGAAAAAACTATTAATTTCACTTTTATTATGTATAACTTCATATTGCTCTTTTCCTGTTCAGGATTTACTTGAAAATGTTAAAGAGGATAATCTTTTGGAGTTAAAAATTTCATGGAGTAAAGAAAAACGGCTCATTGAAGTTAAAATTATCAATAAAGGAAATGGACCTGCAAATATTTTTCATTTATTTTTACCAAGCTATTTTTTATATTTTAAAATAATTGACTTATCAAATGGTAAAGAAGTAGGTTATTATGGCCCTTTCTATTTAAACGTAATTTTTTTTGAAAGCATGCTTGTGTTTTTGAGAAAAGACGATTTCTTTGGTACTCTAATCGACTTAAAAAATATCCCCTACAGTACTGGTGACATAGGTTATTATAAAGTAAAGAAAGGAAAAAGGTATAGGGTTCAAGCATTTTATTATGTACCTAAAGATTTTAAAAATTATTTTGGTCCTAACTTTAACTATAAAAATCCTTTTGACGAGAAGCCCATAAAACGAGAGATATGGACTGGCAAAATAGCATCTAATAAATTAATCATTGAATATTAGGAAGTCCTATTCCAAAATTAGCTTTGGATGTGTGAGAGGAATAAGAGCAAAGTCACTCAATATCACCCAAAAGACTCAAGTGAATGAAGTCACCCATCATGGGGACGATCACAAAGATGGGAAGGAAGATAAGAAAAAGAAGCACACGGATCACACGGATAAAACAGATGGGGAGGATAAGAAAGATGAGAAGAAAAGTAAGTTTCACAAAAAGAAGGCTACTTCTTATGACTGGAACTATGATTACAAAAGCTCTCACCCCCATGCTTCGACCCGCATCGGATGCAGGAAGTACTCTTACGACGCCAACGGGAATCAGTTAGACTGGAAGACTTTAAATCACAAGGCCTGTAATCACGAGGACAAGCACAAAAAGCATAAGGACAGCAAGGGATCGAAACGACGAAACATCGTTTGGGATGAGGAAAACCGGATTCAGGCCATCTACGATGAAGGGACTAAAAGCCACTATAAGTATGACTTTAGTGGGGAACGAATCGTTAAAGACACCGACGAGGGTGAAATCGTCTATGTGAACCAGTTCTATACGGTGAAAAACGAATCGATTGCTACCAAGCATATTTTTGCAGGCAAAAATTGATAGGAAAAATTATAATACAAGGATGAGACAAAGTCAAGGAATTATGTTTTTATAGACATAATGGAGTTTATAGATTAGATTTCTTTTGGGGCAGATTGAATTCTTTTTCTTTTCTTTGTCCTAATTCTTAATTTATACCAAATGTCATGGTAAGCCTGTCGAACCATGTTTTCAGGAATATTATTTTTGTTTCATACCAAGAAATTCCTTCATTTCAGGGAGAATATTTTCAATGTTGACTTCATCATGACTGGCATAAATGAGCTTAAGAGTTTTAGCATCCAAAACAGCAAAATGGTTATATGTATTAAATGTCCAGAGTTTGCCATCCTTGACTTGAAAGGGTAAAAGGTCATCGGCTCCAGAGACACGAACAGCTGCATCCAGTTCACCAGTAGCTCCATTGAAAACAGCGATTTTGTCATCACGGCTAAGGTAATAGTTACCTTCAGCAGAAAACAAAGTCCAGTGCAGAAGTTCCTTGTTATCCTTTCCCTCAAAGGCAATTCGCTTCTTTTCTAAGTCCACAACCATAAGTCTATATGGAGATGGAGACTTAATTTTGCTAGCGATAAAAGGAATAAATCGTGTGAGCTTGCCATTGAAAGGAACATGCTTAGGATATTCTTGAGAGATATTTGGAGAAAAAGACATAAGAGGTATTGCTAGACTCCATCCCAGGGGAATACGCCAATTGACCCTGCCACTCTTTGGGGCGATTCCCAATATCTTACCCTCACCAAACCTACCCTTACTAATCCTGTCAATAACGAAAACCAATTCCCCCTTATACTTTCCCAGAGCAAGCGACTGCGTATACTTCTCTAAATCCAGGAAATGAGGATTCACAACACGATCTTTCAGAGTATCCAAATTGACAGCATGTAGACTACGATTGTTTTTGAGATACCAGAAGTGGTTATTAATAATATAAAACCCCCTTCTGTGGCTGTAGACCTTCTTACCATCACGACGACTTAGATAGATCCTCCTCATCTTCCACCCATCCAAATAGAGCAATAATTTAGGAGTCATCAGAACATTGCTAATAGGATCGCTTATCTTTGTCTTCCATAAAAGCTGTCCTGTCTTTCGATCCAGAGCAAAGAGAATAGTTTGATATTCTTTGTTTTCTTCATAACCACGGCTAAAACTATATGCTTCAAAAAGTTGATCCCCTTCAGCTAAAGTGCTTACATAGAGTGGGCCGTGCCTTGAAGGTTTATACCCCTTAAGTTGGGGCTTAAAACGCCAGAGTTCTTTTCCATCTGTCAGATTAAAGGCTACAGTCCCTACCTCATGAACCGCATAATATTTTCCTATATAGCATCGCACTGTAACTACACCATCTCCCACAGACATTCCACGGTAACTCCCACTAATAACATTAGCCCCACCAGGGAGTTTGCTTGACCAGATTTCTCCTTCTTTAATATCCATGAGGACAACATATTCATCTTCAAAATACTTGTGGAAATAATGGTCACGAATGAGGATAGCCTGCTTTTCGTCAACAGGATAAATAGCCGAAATACGACCTGATGTTCGGTAGTGCCAATAAAATACAATACCAACAACCATAACTAAAATCAATATTCCCAGTATAAGCCAACGTTTTTTTATCATTATTTTATCTCCTTTGTTCCGGCATCAATTAAAACATAAGTCTGTTTGTTTTTATCATCAAAATGGGTGAAGGTTTTGCTTTCTTTTCTAATACGGATTGTTGCGGTTGGTGCTTCCTCACAGCGTCCCTGACATTTTGTCATACTATTGATTGGTAGGAAAAATTATAATATAAGATTGAGACAAAGTCAAGGATTATCTTTTAGTGGA
>CAJXGR010000089.1 GCA_913053665.1 uncultured Spirochaetia bacterium | reverse complement strand
GGGTATGTGTGAGTGTCTGTCCAATGGATGTTTTAAGCTTTGGCCGTCACTCATTTACTGATCTAAAACAGCTTCCTGCTATCCAGCATTAGGGATGAACCTGTGGGTCTGTCTTTCCACAGGAGCAGACATGATTATCTGATGGAGTGTTTAGAATAAAAACAGGTGGTTCAAGTTATGGAAAAGTTTACAGCTATCTATGAACAGGACGGAGACTGGTGGATTGGATATGTGGAAGAATTGTCAGGTGCTAACACTCAGGGACGAACATTAGAAGAAGCCAGAGAAAACCTGAAAGAAGCCATACAACTTGTTATAGAAGCTAACAGAGAACTTATAGGTCGTGAGACAGAAGGTAAAACCATTATTCGTGAAGAGATTCTTGTGCCTGAATCGAGATGAAACGTCATACTTTGATAAAACACCTCACTCAACACGATTGTAAATTATTGCGGGAAGGTAAAAAACACTCTATTTACTGGAATCTTTCTAGCCGCAAAACTTCTTCTGTCCCACGACACACAGAAATAAAGAATCTATTGGCAAAGAAGATTTGCACTGATTTAGGCATTCCTGCACCCTGAAAAATAACTCAAAACAAATATGATCCGACTTATAGGAAACTGTCGAATTATCAGCATGTTGTAGGGGCGACCCGCCGGGTTGCCCCTACAACATGCTGATATACAGGAAATTAGTATTCTCGCAATTAGGTGAAAAAGGCTAATGCGACAGACTCTCAAACCCGCCCCTACAAATTAGGCCTAATGCGACCGCTTCACGGGTCTATCCCTGGATCAATAAGGAATTGACCACTCCCAAGTATTTATAACGGGCTTTTTTTTAAGCCCTCGTGAAATGAGAATTGCCGATCCAAAATATCTATCAATTGGTCTGGAAGTAAAGGCCGACTGAAATAATATCCCTGGGCTCTGTCACAGGAGTATTGACTTAGAAAATCCATTTGTTCCCTTGTCTCAAGGCCTACAGCGACAACCTGGAGATTCATATCATGTCCCAAAGATATGATGGCCTTTGTGATAGCCGCCTCATCCTGATCAGAAGCAACGTGTTCTATAAAAGAACGATCAATTTTCAGCTTGTCAATGGGTAAACGCTTCAGATAGTTAAAGGACGAATAACCCATTCCAAAGTCGTTGATAGCAATTTGAACCCCTCGTTTCTTAAGCTCCTCCAGTAAAAAGATGGTTTTCTCCATTTTTTGAATTAAAACGCTTTCGGTAATTTCCAGTTCCAGAAAGTGAGGATCTAAACCTGTTTTCTCTAAAGTTGTATCAATCACTTCCAGGAGGTTCTCTTGCTGAAACTGGATGACGGAGAGGTTAATAGCAATCGAGACATGCCTTAAACCCTTATCCTGCCAGGCTTTGTTCTGTATACAGGCTTTTTCCAGGATCCACTCACTAATGGGTAATATCAAACTGGTTTCTTCTGTGAGAGGGATAAAATCACCTGGAGGAATTTGCCCATCCTGATGGTTCCAGTATGTGAGAACTTCCATAGCCATCACTTGCCCTGTGGATAGATCGATTTGAGGCTGATAATACAATACAAACTCATCTTTTTTAAGAGCCTGCCGGAGAGAAGTTCCTAATTTAAGCTTATGGATGGAAGTCTTAGTCATTGTGTCATTATAGGATTGGTAGTTATTTCTACCCTGATCTTTAGCGTGATACATGGCCAGGTCAGCGTTCTTAATAAGAGTTTCTTGATCCGCTGAGTCTTGAGGATAGATGGAAATCCCGATACTGGCACTGACAAACAGTTCGTGTCCCTCCAGAGTGAAAACTTTGGCCATCCTCTCAAGAGTCTCTTTAGCCACTTTACTCACATTTTTTTCATGTCTCACATTCGGCAGGATAATGGTAAACTCATCTCCACCAAGGCGAGCGATTGTATCACTCTCCCTTATACAACATTTTAAACGCTCCGTGACCTCTTGAAGTACTAAATCACCTATGTCATGACCCAGGGTGTCATTGATCAACTTAAAGCGGTCTAAATCAAGGAAAATCAGTCCCACTAATTGATTGTGTCGATCAGCATAAGAAATGGCCTGATGGAGACGATCCTGGAATAGTAAACGGTTAGGAAGACCCGTTAGAGAGTCGTGATAAGCTAAAAAGTTCAGTTGCTCTTCGGATTGCTTAATTTTAGTTATATCTGAAAATACAGACACAAAACGGGTGACTTTCCCTTCATCATTTTTTATGGCACTAATATTTAACCAGCTAGGATAGATCTCTTGATTCTTCCGTCGATTCCATATTTCACCCTGCCAGTGGTGATCGTGGATAATGGACTTCCAAAAGGATTTATAGAACTTTAGATCGTGTCGCCCCGATTTAAGAATTCGCGGAGTCCTGCCGTAAGCCTCTTCAGGCTGAAAGCCCGTGATAGCCGTAAAAGCAGGGTTGACCGATTGGATAATCCCTGACACGTCAGTAATCATGATCGCCTCTAATGTGCTATCAAAGACGCTTGAGGCTAGTCGGAGCTTTTCCTCCGCTTGCTTGCGCAGGGTAATATCCAGTACAGCAGCAACAAACACTTTCTCTATCCCTTGATCCATGTATTGTAAGTAGATCTCTACAGGATAAACACTGCCATCAGCTCGGATGTGACCGGATTGAAAGACTACTTTATCCTGTTTCATCTCTACGAGAGGCTTAATAAGTCTACGGAACTTACGTTCTTTCAGTTCAGACTGGATCTCAAGGAAGGTCATGCTTTCTATCCTTGATTTGGAATAGCCTGTATTAGACATGACGCCGAAGTTGACGTACTGAATGCTGAAGGTATCAACATGAAAGATATAAATCTCATTGAGACTGGCCTCAAGGATTCTAAGAAACTGGCTTTTTTCTTTGACAGCCTTGTTCCGCTCACAAGTTTCCATGGACAGGGCAACTAAATCGGCCATTGAACTGGCAAAGTTTTGCTCTTCCAATGCCCAGTGACGTTTTTCACCCACATGTTCACAGCATAAGACTCCTTTAATCTGATTGCCTGAACGGATGACAGCATCAAGCATAGAGGATATATTATAAGTGCTAAGGTAATTGGAAGCAAACTCTTTTGTTCTTGGGTCATTAGGAGCGTCATGAGCGGCAATGGTTCGATAATGGTTTAATGCGTCAAAATAGATGGGGTAAGTGTCAGTCTTCAACTCCAGTTCTTCAGATCTGTCTTTCTTGTCCTGATGATACATTTGCGATAAATGAAGGCTAGTCTTTTCTTCATTAAACAGCCATATAGACGCTTGCTGGATCCCTAAGGCTCTGGCTGACGCTTCCGTCGTTTTCATGATCATTTTCTGGACGCTCTCACAGTCCCGCATATCCAGATTAGCCATTTCCAGGAGGACATTATTTAACTTTCTGAGTCGCTTTTCGCTATCCCTGATGGCCTGATCGGCTTTCACCTGATCTGTAATGTCCCGAACGGCTCCTATGGTTTTAGTCTGACCCTTTGAATCAAAGCAACTGGCATAAAAATCGGCTGGAAAGATTGTCCCATCCTTCTTTTTTAGATAAAGTAAGGGCAAATGATATTTGTCAGACTTGACTTTAAAAAGTTTCTTGAACTCTAACCTTGTTTTCACCTTTTCTGAAGCAATATCCCAGAATCCAAGCTTTAAGTATTCCTCTTTGGAATAGCCCAAGAGCTTGAGAGCCGATGGATTGACCTCTTCAAACTGAAAGGTCTTGCTGTCAAATATCATTTTGGAATAAGCACCACTTTCAAAGAGTGAGCGATACTTCCCCTCGGAGTTTCTTAAATTCTCAAAGAGCAAAAGGTTGCTCAAGGCGTCGGCGATGAGACAGGATATCTCCTTGAAAAGCTCCATGTCCCTTTGAGTCCAAACTTTGCCCAGGTTACATTGATGGAGTCCCAGAATCCACGGTTGACTTAGCTTGGGAGTGATGGTAATAAGCATCTGAGACAGTATTTTCGATTCTTTCTGCCTTTTTAAGTCCCCCGGGAAAGGATTATGGGAGTCAAAAACTATTGGGTTCCCGCTTTCCAAAAGACTTTTGAGAAATACTTCCGACGAGTAATCCATAACTAACATGAGGTTCTCGCTTATGGACTTGGAAATACCGGGCTTTGTTTTTTCAACCGGTTGATAGGAAAGAGATTTAGACTGCCAGGGATAAATAAGCCAGACTCTATCACAGTTAAAGACAGAGAGAAGCTCTTCAATACCTTTCTGTACTGAATCTCTAAAGTCCAGGGTTTGATTCAGTACTTTTGAAAGACGATTGATATGATTTAGATGGTTGTAACTCTCTGTAGGCCGACTTTCTTTTTTGGTCAGGTCTATCCTGTCTTCTTCAAAAGCCTGGTAACTCTTGCTCACAGCTTCCAAAAGACGGTTGTACTTTTTGGGAACAGGATTTGTCCCAAAGAGTTGCTTTAGTTGGCGTTTTAGAAGTCGATGGATGTTTTTCAAGGTTTTATCCGTAAAAACTGTCTGAGAACACGATACTATTTATGATTACGTTCGTATTATTTTGTTCTCGCCTTAATAAATTTACCCATAAAACGGTTATTTTTCAATCACTTTGGTATTCTAAATCTTTGATGATGAGAGAGTGAAATGCAGGGTAAACAAGTCTAACCTTCGATTAGAAGCCTGTTCCCGGGACTTTTGTCTATCTTGTATTCATGTGTTGGAAGGACGTGACAAAATATAAAATGGTTTGTCTTTCAATGAAAAGTTATTATCTTTGATGCTTGAAATGACAGCACTCCAAACAAATAATGAAATCCATGATAGATAGGGAGAAACTGAATGATAGTCGGTGTGCCTAAAGAGACGCTGGATGGTGAAAAGCGAGTCGCTTTAATCCCAGCCAGTGCTGCTGAACTAACCAAGCTTGGTATTGAAGTATATATAGAGTCCGGGGCAGGTTTATCAGCCAGCTTCACAGATGAGGCTTATAAAGAAAAAGGGGTAAAAGTCGTTGGCAGTCGTTCTGAGGTATTTAGCTCAGCGGATGTGATCGCCCAGGTCATGGGTCCCGGGGCGAATCCGCAAAATGGGGCCGCCGATATTTCCCTTATGAAAGACGGGCAGATCCTTATAGGCTTTCAGGAGCCTTTAACGGCTAAGGAATCCGTCAGTGACCTTGCCAAAAAGAAGGTAACGTCCTTCTCGATGGAACTCATCCCTCGTATCACACGGGCACAGAGTATGGATGCCCTATCCTCTATGGCTAACATTGCCGGTTACAAGGCCGTTCTCATGGCCACTGAATACTTCCCGCGTGTTATTCCCATGATGACAACAGCTGCTGGGACTATGAAAGCCGCTAAAATCTTTATAGTAGGTGTTGGGGTGGCTGGTTTGCAGGCGATTGCTACGGCTAAACGTCTGGGTGCCGTGGTTCACGCTTATGATGTTCGTCCAGCCGTGAAAGAGCAGGTAGAGAGTCTTGGGGGAAAGTTTGTTGAGATGGAACTGGATGCCGGGAGTTCTGAGGATAAAGGTGGCTATGCCAAAGAGATGGACGAAGAGTTCTACAAAAAGCAAAGAGAACTGATGACTAAAGTGGTGGCTGAGAGTGATATTGTCATCACAACCGCTGCGATTCCCGGTAGGAAAGCGCCTATCCTGGTTACAGGAGATATGGTTAAGGGCATGAACCCGGGATCGGTTGTATTCGATCTGGCGGCTGAGCGTGGAGGCAACTGCGAGCTAACTAAAGCAGGAGAAACCGTTGATGTGAACGGTGTTTCCGTTGTTGGCCCTGTGAATGTCCCTTCTAGCGTCCCCTACCACGCCAGTCAAATGTATGCCAAAAACATCACTACTTTCCTGAAGTCCATAGTCAAAGAGGGAAAGATCGAATTAGATATGGAAGACGAGGTGGTGAAGGGGTCTATGGTGACCCATAATGGCGAGGTGTGCAACTCCCGTGTGAAAGAAGCTTTAGGACTTTAATTTTAAGAACGTTGTGCCATTCGTGGCTGTGTGTATCATCAGAAAGTAATTTGATTGTCTAATAGATAACAGGAGGCATTTGTGCTAGAAATCATCAGTAATCCTGCTCTTGCAAAGGGATTTATTTTTATACTTGTGATAACGGTTTTTGTGATCGCTATTTTTGTGGGCTTTGAAGTGATCAGTAAAGTCCCACCCCTTCTTCACACCCCATTGATGTCCGGGTCCAACGCTATTTCAGGGATCACCATAGTGGGGGCTATTTTAGCGGCAGGCTTAAGCCTTACTGAGCCAGCGGCGGCTACCAAAATCATTGGGAAATATTCTTTAGCCCATCTTTTGGGTTTTTTAGCCGTCATTTTTGCGACCATCAATGTGGTGGGAGGGTTTTTAGTGACCCACCGGATGTTAGCAAAGTTTAAGAAGAAGGACTGAGCCAATGGAACAAACTTTAGAATTATACATCATCAATGCTTCCTACCTTTTAGCGGCTATTTTATTTATATTAGGACTCAAGGGCCTCTCTCATCCACGGAAAGCGGTTCGTGGAAATATGTTAGGTGCTATAGCCATCCTCATAGCCATCGTGGCGACCCTCGTTGATCATAACGTTATTTTAAAGGACACCTGGGAAATATTGTTGGTTGGTTTCGCGGTGGGCGGACTGATTGGAGTGATTTTAGCCATTAAAGTGGAGATGACCTCCATGCCTGAATTGGTGGCTCTCTTTAACGGATTTGGTGGGCTGGCCTCTGTATTAGTGGCTGGTGGAGCTCTCCTCAAAGCTGTCGGAGACGGGCAAGGAGGCGATCTTCAGATCACCATTTCAACCACGGCTTCAGGATTGATTGGGGCTATCACATTGTTAGGCAGTTTAATGGCCTTTGGAAAGCTCTATGGATTTAAGTTTATACCCGACAAGGCCGTTCGTTACCCTGGGGAACAGATTGTCAAGCTATTATTACTTATTGGCTCTATTGTATTGGGAGTCCTGATTGTTCAGCACCCTGAAAACATGACCTATTACTGGATGTTAGTAGGAGCCGGCTCTTTACTGGGCATCTTATTGGTGATTGCCATTGGAGGAGCGGATATGCCGGTGGTGATTACCCTATTAAACTCTTACTCAGGGATTGCGGCGGCGGCTACTGGCTTTGTTCTTTCCAATAACGTTTTAATCGTTGCCGGGTCTCTTGTAGGTGCCTCAGGAATCATATTAACCAAGCTCATGTGTGTGGCCATGAACCGATCCTTAAGCAACGTGTTGTTTGGGGGATTTGGGGCCGTGGCAGACACATCCAGTGCCGACGAGGTCTATGGGGACAAGATAAAACCCGTGACAGCTGACGATGTGGCCATTTTCCTGGATACGGCCCAAAAGGTAGTAATCGTCCCGGGTTATGGAATGGCTGTCGGACAGGCTCAGCATGCTGTTAAAGACTTGACTCACCTTCTTGAAGAGAATAATATAGAAGTGAACTTTGCTATCCACCCGGTAGCAGGACGAATGCCGGGACATATGAACGTGTTGCTCGCTGAAGTGGATATTCCCTACGAACAACTCCTTGAGATGGACGATGTGAACGCGACCCTTGCACAGGTGGATGTGGCCATCGTTTTGGGAGCCAATGATGTGGTCAACCCGGATGCCAGAAGAGAGGATAGTGCGATTGCGGGCATGCCGATCATTGACGTGGACAAGGCCAACACGGTTATTGTGATCAAGCGTAGTCTGAGTCCTGGGTTTGCGGGGATCCCCAACCCCTTGTTTGCTATGGATAACGCCTACATGTTCTTCTCAGACGGGAAAAAGGCCATTTTAGCTATTGTCGCCGCCATTAAAGAATTAGGCTAAATGCGGGAAGTACTTATCACTACCCAATTCTGAAGTTACGAGAATGGGATTTCATATAGGTCCCCACAAATCATACCTGTCCTACAACGTAATAAGTTCCCTCAAACCCTTTTCACCACAATTGTAACGTCAATATCCATTCATTCCATCAATCCCTCAAAAAAGTAAGTATTTATCATTGAAATGGGTGTTATACATTCTGATTGGATAAGCTTGAAACTTGATGTGGGAGGATTCATTGGAAGAAATAAAGATCCATTGGCCCGATAATGAGGAAGTAGACCAGTTCCTACTCAAGAAAAAGGTTCTCCCGTTTTTGGAAGAGTCTATTTTGGAGCATATTAAGCAGTATGATGAACTTGAAAGGCTTAATGATAACGGTAAACTCGATTTTGGGAATCACGTAAGCTCCAGTGAAGAGGCCTTTCAGATCTTTGATCGAGTGAAAGAACGAATGGCTGAACGCTACGGTCTCAGGATGCCCACGGACCCTGAGATCGTTGTGGTGTCTGTCAAGGAGCAGGGGCTGGGTCGATCGGAAGAGGCTTATGAGAATCGCTGCATCACAATGGTGATGGATCGTGTGGTGCGTTTTGAGACCACTCTCATACATGGCTACGTCCATTTCATTGTGGAAGTCCTTTATGGGTACTTGGGATTTGAATACGCATGCGTGGAAGAGGGTTTAGCCCTGATGGTATCAGAAGAAATGGCTGAGTATTTGAGTGAAGTTCATGGAGACAAAACTTATGGCTATGATCTGGTGGAAGACGCTCTCTCAGACCTCTGGGAGTGTTATTGCTGGCTGACTAAAGAACTGAAGCATAAAAAGAACTCTAAACTTGTGAAGAACTATCCCTTTGAAGAAAGCCATGAGGACCGTGTGGGACGAAAACCCGATCAATACGCCCGGGGGAGCAGCTATTTTAAGGTCCATGGCAAAATGAAGGGAAATCGCAGGCTGGTAGACGATTTTCTTCAATTATAATATCTAAAAGTCAACAATGGGAGGGGAGTCATCGAACTCATCGTCTGAGACAGGTAAACTTCCAATTATCGGTTTATAGGCTTTCAACCTGTTCAAAATGATCTCTTGTTCACGACGCTTTCCGGAGTAGCCTGTCACCAGTTTATGCATCACCAATTTCACCCGATCTTCAGGGATTTCATACTCCCCCTCTTTAAGGGCATTTATCTCCTTCTCAAGGAAGTCAATATCCTTTAGCTGCTGATTATCAGGAAGCTGCATCTCATACTTCAGGTGATAGTATTTATAATCTCTCACGCTCTTTTTGGTGGCCTCAAGGAATACGGTGGCCTCAGCGTTCCACTGATGGATCTCACGAACTTTATCCAGATATCCCTTTGAGACATGGGATTCCAGAGAGTAAGTCTTCAAAAGCGCCTCAAAGTTGTCTGTCTCAAAGGCGTTAATCGATAAATAGGCCGTATTATTGATGTATAACTCAAATCTCTCAACAAATGGCTCCAGTTCGATATATCCTTTGGTTTCAGCGTCTTTAATCAGAATGATGATGTGGGATTTCCTGTCCCCCAGTGTTTCCTTAAGCTCTTCCCACAAGGATAAGACCTTCAGCCAAGTCTTGACGTGTTTAGAGAGCTTTTTAAGGTCCCGTGACTCGGGCTTTTCGGATAGCAGTCCTTTCACTTTTACTTCCAGGCCTATAAAATCAGCCTTCCCCTCAAGAAGAACCCTTTGAAAGTCAAGCATCGTTTGGACGAGACCGGGAATATCCTTTTGTTCCATGGATTGCACCTTTTAGCAAAATGATAATGGGTGATTAAAAGATATACAAAACGGAGTGAATGTATTCAATTTTAGTGACCTTTCCGGCAAAAGTCAATGCTATTCATCATGTTATTTAGTTATGAAACATAATAATCGGATTGTTCCTTATATGCCACAAAAATTACGGATATTTTTGCATTTTTTTATTGCTTTTGATATATTTTCAGTATAAGCATGATGAAAGCCTATTAAAAAAATGATCAATTAAAAGATAAACATTTAGGAGGTATGTTATGGGGAAAGAAGAAAGACACTATTTTAGTATAGAAGCCATTTCTCAGGAAGGGTTATTGAAATTCCCTAACTTTCATATCCTTGCTTGCAGAAAAGAAGACGGGACTATGGGTGGGCATTGTTTAGACTTTGGATTATGGGCTTTTTCCGAGCAAGAAGATGATAAAAAAGCATTGGATCACATTTTCACAAGACTCTGTGAAATGCTTTCAATTCATATATTAGGGCATCTTAAAAAAAGAACAACCGATCATTTATATGAT